>NZ_JBXEJO010000037.1:0-91919 GCF_056837965.1 Bradyrhizobium ferriligni | reverse complement strand
CCACCCCACCCTCCCCCGCAAGCGGGAGAGGGAGCCAGCCAGCGTGCTCACCTGACGAAGGATCTGGTGCACCTGCTTCCGGAATCCTGGATCGACCTCCACGCGGACAGCTTTACGCAACTCGCCGATATGCTTGTGCCGGCGTAGCGACGCAGGGGGCGACCCGGTCGGTGTGCTCACCTCACGAAAGCGCCCCTGCCTCCGCGCAATTCGTCAGCCGCGCCGGAACGCCGACGGCGGTGCAGCCGGCGGGCACATCCGTCGTCACAAGCGCGCCGGCGCCGATCCTGGCGAAATCGCCGATGGAGAGATGTCCGATCACCGTGGCGCCGGCGCTGAGCAGCACGCCGCGGCCGATCTTCGGCGCGCGGCGCGGATCATCCTGATGCCGCGCGATGGTGACGTTCTGCAAAATCGTGACCTCGTCGCCGACCGAGGCCAGCGCGCCGATGATGATGCCGGTGCCGTGATCGAGGAACACAGCGGTTCCGATCCGGGCCGACGGGTGAATGCTGATCTGCAACTGGTCCGCCGTCGCGCTTTGCATCATGAGCGCAAGGTCGGGGCGGTCCTCGCGCCACAGCCAGTTCGATACCCGCCAGGCTTGCAGCGCGACGAAGCCCTTGAAGTTGAGCAGCGGCGGCAGGAAGCCCGTGATCGCCGGATCACGGCGCACGATGGCTGTGAGATCGGTGGCCGCGGCATCGACCAGCGCGGGCTCGGCCGCATAGGCTTCGCGGGCCGCGCGCATGAACTGCGCACGATCCTCTTCCGCGCGGCCGATATGCCGGCCGATCAGAAAGGCGAGAGCGCCGCCAAGGTCACCCTGATCGAGGATGAAGGCGGCCGACGCCTCGAGGAAGGAATCAGCCGCGATCGCGGCTTCCGCTTCGCGCCGGATCGCAAGCCAGAGATCGCCAGCCGTCACAGTCACCGATCCCGCCATGGTCTTCACCTCATCGTCCGGATTCCCAAACGATAGAGTGGGCGTCACCGCCCCAAAATGCAAACCGCCCGCTTGCTCATCGCAAACGGGCGGCTCAGGGCCATCAGGTTCTATGGGGGCACATCGCCTGAAGGCTAGCTGTTGCCTCATCAGCTCTGCGGCGGCTGGTCGGTCGGCGGGGTCGGACGGGTCTTGTGCTGCGCCATGAAGGCGTCGAACTCTTCCTTGTCCTTGGCGTGACGCAGGCGATCGAGGAAGTTCTTGAACTCGACCTGCTCCTCCTCGAGACGGCGCAGCGTGTCCTGACGGTACTCGTCGAAGGCGCGGTTGCCGCTGGAAGGCGGACCGAAGCCGCCGAACGGGAAGCCGCGGCGCTCCATGCGGCTCTTCATCCGCTCCATCTTGTCCTGCATCCGCTCCATCTTGTTCTGCCAGCGATCCATGTCGTTGTGACTCCAACAGGCCATCTTTCTGCTCCCGAGTGTGAAAAAGAGAAGGGCGAGGCCGATCGGCCACCAGATCATGAAGCCGAGGATGATCCCGGCGATCTTCAGGGGATGCCACGGCGTCGCGTAGAAGTAGGGACGGTAGGGCTCTTCAACGGGGCCGCGCCAGCGATTGACATCAGCGGTGTAGGCCATTTCCTTCTCCATCACGGCATCACGCCGTTGTGAATGTAAATAACATTTACATAGGTAGCCGATCCCTTGGGAAAGTCAAGCAGCGCGGATGACGCACCCTTCGGATTATTTTTGGCTCTGCCGTTGAACCTTATTTCGGCTTGCCCCACGGACCGGCCGGCTTTTCGTCGGCTGCCGCGGTTCCAGGCCTGCGGTCGGTCGGGAAGCCCAGCCCGCGCAGATAGATCAGCACTTCGGCCTCGAGCAGGTCCTCCGGCGACATCGGCAGCTTGCGCCGCGCAGCATCGCCGCGGCCGAACAGCGAGGCGACGCCGTGCGACATCGCCCAGATGTGCAGCGCCATCATCATCGCCGGTGGACGCGGCATGCCGGGCGGCGCCAGCGCCGCGAGCCGCTCGGCGGCGGCGCGGATGATCGCGAAGGCGCGCTCGCTTGCCGCCATCAACGTCGGATTGGAATCGACCGGCAGGCCGGATTCGAACATCGCCGAATAGAACGCGGGCTCCTCGCGGGCGAAGGCCAGATAGGCCTTGCCGACGCGCTCGAACGCCGTGACGGTGTCGGGGCGGCCGTCGTCCCAGGCCTGCGTCAACAGCGATTCGAACTGCTCGAAGCCGCGTTGCGCGATGCTGGCGATCAACTCGTCACGGTCGCGGAAGTGGCGGTACGGCGCGGCAGGGCTGACGCCGGCCATCCGCGCGGCATCGGCGAAGGTGAAGCCGGCCGGCCCCTTCTTCGAGATCAGGTCGAGGGCGGCCTGCAGCAACGCCTCTTTGAGATTGCCGTGATGATAGCCGCGCTCGGCGCGGCCTTGGTCCTTGCGCCAGCTCATGTGAACGGCTTTTACATGAGCCGGCGGTAAAGGTCACTAGCGGGGCGGCGGCGCATCAATCAAGATTAACGGACCAGTCAGTCGGGGGGCTTCCGCGCAACGCCGTCAGGCACGTTGCATGACTAGGCGGGGACGTAGGTCAACCTGATCGTGTTTTCGCCTATCCGGTCGCTTGCCACCAGGCGGAGTGGCGCGCGGGGCCCGACAAAGAATGGCTTGCCGCGCCCGAGCACGATGGGCCGGAGGTACAGTCGATACTCGTCAATCAGGCCAAGCTCGGTCAGACTCCCCGCCAGGTCCGGCCCGGCGACTTCGATCTCCCCGTCGAGCCGGGCCTTCAGCCCGCGCACCGCCGCCTCAAGGTCCCCCTCGACCAGTGTCGCGTTGGGTCCGACGGATTTCAGCGAGCGCGACACGACCCACTTTGGCCGTCTCCGCCACACTGCCGCATAGTCGCGCTCCTCCGCATCCCAATCAGGAAGGTCGTCGTCCCAATAGCGCATCACCTCGTACATGCGACGGCCATACAACATAGCGGCCACGCCGCGTACCTGCTCGATGAAATGACGAAAGAGCCCGGTGTCCGGCACCATCGCCTGATGATCGACATAGCCGTCGAGCGACTGGTTCAGTCCGAAGACGAGCTTCGCCATGGCGCATGACCTCCACTCCAGGACTTTCACTCAAGGGCTTTCAGATTTGCTCGGGTCGGCGTGACCTGACTCAAAAATGGCGAGCGGAGGCCCTCTCCGCGAGTTACACAGTGGAGAGGGCCTCCATCCGCCGCGCTACGCGCGACGACCTAAGAGCGAGCTTCGCTCGTCTCGACCCCCGCGCGCGGGAGAGGTTCAGGGAGCCCATGGCCAGAAACGATTGCCTATCGCCCCGGGATCGGCAGCACCGGCATGATCTCCACGGCTTCGCCCGGGAAGATCGAAAAATGCGGGTGGTTCTCGAACAGCTTTGCCGCCGCTTCATGCGAGGGCGCGCGCACCACCGTGAAGCCGGTCATCAGATTGGCGATGTCGGTGACGCCGCCCTGCCCGACCTTCTTGGTCTTGCCGAGCGGTCCGCCCATCTCGACGATCACGTCATGGTGCTTCTCGACCCAGGCGCCCCAGGCCGCCATGCCCTGCTGCTCCTTGGCGCGCCGTTCGGCCTCGGGCAGCGCGTTCCAGGCGGCCATGCGCGAGCCGGTGCTGCCGCCACCGAGATAGACGGCGAGGAAGGTGTTGGTGCTCATGTTGCGTCTCCGTTGTGGTCGTTGCTGGTTTGACGATCGTTTGCTGGCGCGATGACGCCGTGCGGCGGCATCGCGACTTGGATCATGCGGTGTCAGCGCAGCGCCTTGCCCCAGCCGCCCTGTGGATGCTCGAAGGTCGCGGCCGCCTGCTGCACCTCTTCGGAGAAATCGGCCATCTCCTGCACCTGGCGGATCTCGATCATCTCGTTCGCGGTGGCCGGGCATTTCCTGGCCCATTCGATTGCCTCGGCGCGCGAGGCGACCTCGATCATCCAGAAGCCGCCGATCACTTCCTTGGCCTCGGTGAACGGGCCGTCGATCACGACCGGCACGCCGGTGTCGAACTTGACGCGCGCGCCGGCAGCCGGCGGATGCAGGCCTTCCAGCGTGATCAGCACGCCGGCGTCCTTCAGCGCCTGATTGTACCGCATCATCGCGGCGACCCGTTCGGGGTCGAGCTCGAGCTTGGCCGGCGCGGACTCGTAGCCGAGCGGGATCATCAGCATCATGAAACGCATTGGTCGGATTTCCTTGCCTGTTGAATCACTCGCAATCTTCACCCTCGTCATGCCGGGAAGCCCCACACGGCGCCGGCCCGGAATCCATGACTTGCGACGGTGATCATGTATTCGGAGCGCATCGCCGGCGCGATATCGCGGAATGACGTCGGGTGTCATTTCTTGCCCACCTGCGCGCGCAGGCGCTCTCCCCGCTCGCGCAGTTCGGGCGTCAGCGCCTCGCCGAAATCCTCCGCGGCAAACACCTGGCGGATTTCGATCTCGGAGCCGACGTCGAACGGCGCGCGCTTCATCCAGTCGATCGCTTCATCGAGCGACTTGGTCTCGATCAGCCAGAAGCCGCAGACGAGATCGCTGGTCAGGCTGAACGGTCCGTGGCTCACGGTGCTCTGCCCGCCGGCATATTTGACCCGCGCGCCCTTGTTGGTCGGGTGCAGGCCCTCGCCGGCCTGCATCACGCCGGCCTTGACCATCTCCTCGTTGAACTTGCCCATCGCGGCGAGCAGTTCGGTGCTCGGCATCACGCCGGCCTCGGTATCCCGGCTCGCCTTCACGATCACCATGAACTTCATCGTCCTGCTCCGTTGTCTTGTTCAGCTGCTTTGCCGGTATCTCCGGTGCTCGTCTCAAGGACGACGCGGGGCTTGCCACGCCGACAGGGTTTGCGAAATTATTTCGGAGGTCATTGCATCGCGCGCCACAGCCCTCAGCGCTCCTGCCTGACGAGTTCGCCGCCCTGATGCGACGGGCCGAAATAGACGTCGATGCGCGACACCTTGTCGCCGTCGAACACGAAGAACTCGGTGTTGCGAAAGCTCTTGCCGTCGCGCGCGACGCAGCGATAGGTGACGAAGGCCTCGACGCCGTCGACCATGATGCGCTCGATCTCGTGGCGGCCGATCCAGCCGGAGCCGCGCCAGCACTCGGCGAAATAGGTCGGCTTGTCGATGTTCTCGCCATAGGGCGTCGAGAAGCGGAAATCCTCCGCGAACGCCGCCTCGACACTCGCGCGGTCATTGGCGAGGTAGGCGGCGAAGAGGGAGCGGATGATCTCCGCCCTGTTGCCAGCTGCAGCCATGTCGTCTCCCACACGTATTGCCCGGGCCTCCGGAGCGGCCAGCGCTCCGGAAACCCGGGCCTCAGGGAGATGACGAGCGAGACGGCGCAAAAGCGACATCACGCCACAATTTATTTTTGGAACCGGATCGGAGGGCCGGCTTGCTTCAGGTTTCCTGCGGGAACATGCCGAAATAGGGCTCGGCCTCCTTCAGGACGCGCGCGAAGGACGGCCGCCCCATCAGCCGCTCGAGATAGGCCGCCAGATGCCGATGGCCATCTCCGAACGGCTCGACCTTGTTGCCGTAGAACATCGTCGGCGCGGCCGCGCAATCGGCCAACGAGAAGTGCTCGCCCATCATCCAGCCGCCCTGCGCGCGTTGCTGATCAAGGATCAGTTGCTGATCGAGGATCGCATAGGAGGTGCGGAGCTGCGCCCGCGCCTCGGCGACGCCATGGGGGTCCTTGCGATCGGCAGGCCGCAGGCGATCGCCGACCACCTTCTGCATCGGCAGATGGACATAGAGATCGAGAAAGCGGTCGCGCAGCCGGGTTTGCAATGCGAGGTCCGGATCCTCGGGGATCAGCCTGACGGCACCGGGATAATGCCGGTCGAGATACTCGATGACGATGCTCGATTCCGGCACCGTCTCGCGCCGCGTCTCGTCGCGGAGCACGGGAAAACGGCCGATCGGCGACAGCGCGAGCAGCGCCGCGCGCTCGGCGGGATCGCCGAGATTGACCATGTTCGGCTTGAACGGCGTGCCGTTCTCGTAGAGCGCAATCAGCGCCTTCCAGCAGAACGAGGACAGCGGGTGGTAATGCAGGGTCAGCGACATCGGAACTCCATCATGGAACCAGTTCCCGGAGGACGAATCGGAGGCCGCCCGGCCGACATCTCGTGCCACGATTATTTTGCGATCGCGGTGAGCAGATACTCGAACCTCGACGCGCCTTCGTCGAGGACGCGAATCAGATCGATCGGCGAAGCGGCCAGTAATATCAAACTTCGTAATAGGCCTATCAGCGCTGCTGAAGTGAACGCGTTGCGACCATCCGCATCAGACGAAGGTTGTCATCGATTTTCGCCCGTAAGATTACGGTGAACATCGCATGCAGACTACGGATGATAACGTGCATACTGAAAAAATACGCCGCAAGTTGAAAGAGATGCGCGGGTGCATCGGCGCATTATGCAGATCGTGCCAGACGCGCGTGAGCAACAGGCTTTACCGATGCTAAACGGCTCGCTGCAACCTTTCCGTGAGTTGCCGCGATCCGCTTTTCCCCATCCCTTTCATTTGGACCTTCACGGAGCCCTGATGTTCAGTTTCAGCAACAAGGCCAAGATCGAGAATGCTCTGGCGCAGACTGCCGCGATCGGCAAGTCGCAGGCGGTGATCGAGTTCAAGCTCGACGGCACCATCGTCGACGCCAACGAGAACTTCCTGAATGCGATGGGCTACACGCTCGACGAGATCAAGGGCAAGCACCACAGCATGTTCGTCGATCCGGCCATTCGCGACAGCCAGGACTATCGCGCGTTCTGGGCCAACCTGAACCGCGGCGAGTTTCAGGCCGCGCAATACAGGCGCATCGGCAAGGGCGGCCGCGAGATCTGGATCCAGGCCTCCTACAACCCGATCCTGGACAAAAGTGGCAAGCCGGTCGGCGTGATCAAGTTCGCCACCGACATCACGGCGCAGAAGATTCACAGCATGGAGGAGGCCGGCAAGATCGCCGCGATCGGCCGGGCGCAGGCGGTGATCGAGTTCAACATGGACGGCACCATCGTCAATGCCAACGAGAATTTTCTAAGCGCGCTCGGCTACTCGCTCGCCGAGATCCAGGGCAAGCACCACAGCATGTTCGTGCCGCCCACCGACCGCGACAGCGTGGCCTATCGCAACTTCTGGGCACGGCTGAACCGGGGCACGTTCGAGGCCGGCGAATTCAAGCGGCTCGGCAAGGGCGGCAAGGAAATCTGGATCCTCGCCACCTACAACCCGATCCTCGACGACCGCGGCAAGCCGTTCAAGGTCGTCAAGTTCGCCACCGACGTCACGCAGCAGAAGGTGAAAACCGCCGACAATGACGGCCAGATCGATGCGATCGGCAAGTCGCAGGCGGTGATCGAGTTCAACATGGATGGCACGATCCGCACCGCGAACCCGAACTTCCTCGCCGCGATGGGCTATTCGCTTGCCGAGATCCAGGGCAAGCATCACAGCACGTTCGTCGAGCCCGCTGAGGCGAGCGGGGCCGGCTACCACGAGTTCTGGGGGGCGCTGAACCGCGGCGAATTTCAGGCCGCCGAATACAAGCGCATCGCCAAGGGCGGCCGCGAGATCTGGATCCAAGCCTCCTACAACCCGATCCTCGATCTCAACGGCAAGCCCTACAAGGTGGTGAAGTACGCCACCGATATCACCGCGCAGGCGATCGGCCGCAAGAAAGCAGACAGCGCGCGCGGCCTGATCGAGGCGGTCGCCGCCGGCAGCGAGGAGATGAGCGCCTCGATCCGCGAGATCTCGGAAACCATGACCAAGTCGAAGCAGAACGCCGCGGTCGCCACCGGCCGGGTCGAGGCTGCGGACGGACAGGCGCAGAAGCTCAATGCCGCAGCTCAGGCGATGAGCGGCATCGTCGAGATGATCTCGAGCATCACCGGGCAGATCAACCTGCTGGCGCTCAACGCCACGATCGAGTCGGCGCGCGCCGGCGAAGCCGGCCGCGGCTTCGCGGTGGTCGCCTCCGAGGTGAAGAGCCTCGCCAATCAGGCCAAGCAGGCGACCGACACGATCTCCTCTGAAATCGACGCGCTGAACTCGATCGCCGCCGAAGTGGTGAGCTCACTGTCCGAGATCAAGGCGGCGATCGCCGGCGTCAACGAATACATCACCTCCACCGCCGCCGCGGTCGAGGAGCAGAGCATCGTGACGCAGGACATGTCCACCAACATGCAGCGCGCCTCTGCCGAACTCGCAGCGTAAGCCACGGTGCGATCCTCGAAGGATGGGCGGCCCGGGCTGGGGGCCGTGCATCCTTCGAGACGCGCCGCTTTGCGGGCTCTTCAGGATTGCGGCGAGAGGGTCGGACGTGCAGTCGGAAGCCGATACTCCACACTCCCCGGCTGTTGGCCGTGCACCCTTCGAGGCTCGCTACGCTCGCGCCTCAGAGTGACGGAGAGAGAGCATGCCGCGTGTCGCCGTCGGGTTGACACGTCGGAGTAAAGGTCGCAGACGGTCGGGACTTCCTGCCCGAACCGATGGACCATCCGATGAATTCCGCTCCCCCCAAAGTCGCACTCGTGACCGGCGCCGCGCGTGGCATCGGGCTTGCCGCGGCGAAACGCTTTCTCGCCGACGGCTGGCGCGTCGCGCTGCTCGATATCGAGGGCGAATTGCTGCGCGCGGCGGTCGCGGCGCTGAAGCAGCCCGACGACACGCTGGCGCTCACCTGCGACGTATCGGATGCCGCTGGCGTGGCAGCTGCGATCTCTGCGATCACGGACCGGTTCGGCCGGCTCGACGCGCTGGTCAACAATGCCGGCATTGCCGTGTTCACGCCGGTGCTGGAGACCTCGGACGCCGACTGGAGCCGGATCATGGCGGTCAACCTCACCGGCCCGTTCCTGTGCACCAAAGCGGCCGCGCCGTTAATGCGGGAGCATGGCGGCGGTGCGATCGTCAACATCACCTCGATCTCGGCGGTGCGTGCCTCGACGCTGCGCTCGGCCTACGGCACCAGCAAGGCCGGCCTCGCGCATCTCACCAAGCAGCTCGCGGTCGAACTCGCCTCGCTCGGCATCCGCGTCAACGGCGTCGCGCCCGGGCCGGTCGAGACCGCGATGGCCAAGGCCGTTCACACGCCGGAGATCCGCGCCGACTATCACGACGCCATCCCGCTCAATCGCTATGGGCTCGAGGAGGAGCTGGCGGAAGCGATCTTCTTCCTGTGCTCGGATCGCGCCAGCTACATCACCGGACAGATCCTCGCCGTCGACGGCGGCTTCGACGCCGCCGGCATCGGCCTGCCGACCCTGCGCGGCGCGCGACGGAACGGGTAGAGCATTTTTTGTGGAAGCCGCTTCGCCCCTTCACCGTCACCCCCGCGCAAAGGCTTCGCCTTTGTCGCTGGAGGTGGCCGCTTCTTCAGCGGCCCTCGAAGGGTCGACGGCCCGGCTGGTGGCCGATTCATCCTTCGAGGGCTCGCTCCGCTCGCACCTCAGGATGACGGAACTACATTAGCGCAATTGGCTCAGCGCCCGTTCACCGCGACCACGCGCCAGGCATCGGCCAATCGGTCGATCCGCGTCAATGACAGCGGATCGATGACGAAGCGCAGCGCGAGCTCCGGCGCAAGCTCGAGGGCAATCGCAACGATCGCGCGGATGGTGCCCGAATGCACGACCAGCACGACGTCGCCGGCCGGCAGACGCGCGAGCCCTGCCCGCGCCCGCACGATCTGATCGGCAAAGCTTTCGCCGCCCGGCGGCCGGTTGCTGCCCGGCGATTGCCAGAATGCGCGATAGGCCGCGCCGAGCTCGGCTTCGATCTCGCGGTGGCGCCGGCCGGTCCAATCGCCAAAATCCTGCTCGCGAAAGGCGTCGTCCTCCGCTGCCGTCAGGCCGAGCTTTGCTGCGGTCTCGCGGGTGCGCCGCGCCGGACTGCAGACCGCGAAGGCTTCAGCCGGCAGCCGCGCCTGCAACGCTGCGAACGCGGCGGCATCGCTGAGGTCCGCGGGCGCATCGGGGGCATGGATCACGCCGCGCGGGCCATCGACCGGCGCGTGGCGGATCAGCCAAAGACGCGTTTCACTGTCCATCGACGCCCTAACCTAACCGCGCCGCAAGCAGCACCAGGATCGCGGTCTCCGCGACCTGCTCGGCGCCGCCGAGCACATCGCCGGTCTGGCCGCCGATCTGCCGCTTTGCCACGAGCACCATGATCAGTGCGCTCGCACCGGCCGCGATCGCCGCCAGCAGCGCGCTGCCGAACGGCAAGGCGAGGACTGCGATCAGCAGCGCCAGGCCGGCCGCGACCACGGCAATTGTCCCATCGGGCCTTCCGGCATTGGCGGCGAGCCCGTCCTTGCGCGCATAAGGCAGGCTGATCGCGATCCATGGCAGCACGCCGCGGCCCAGCGCGTGCGCAGATATCAGGCCCTGCACCACAAATCCGTTCGGAAGTGCAGCCAGCGCCGCGAGCTTGGCGGCAAAGCTCACCACCAGCGCCAGCGCGCCATAGGTGCCGAGCCGGCTGTCGCGCATGATCTCGAGCTTGGCCGCAACATCGCGGCCGCCGCCGAACCCGTCGGCGACATCGGCGAGCCCGTCCTCATGCAGCGCGCCGGTGAGCAGCGCACCGCCGCCGAGCGCGAGCGCGGCGGCGGCCAGATCCGGCACACCGATCGCCCGCAGCAGCAGGCAAAACAGGCCGATCGCCGCCCCGATGGCGGCCCCGACCAGGGGAAACAGCCGCTGCGCCCGGGCAAAGCTCTCCGGCCGCGCGCCGTCCGGATGCGGCATCGGCAGGCGGGTCAGGAAGGCGGTGGCGGTCCTGAGTTCGTCGAGCCATTGATTCATGGTGAAGGCCTGGAAATTGGGCTAAAGCGCGACGAGATCGGGCTCGATCTCATCGCGCTTTAGCTTCCTGTTAGGGCATGATCTCCGCGCAAATGCTACGCATTTGTCGCGAGGAAAACCGCTTCACACTTTTCCGGATCATGCATTAGCTTGCGGCCCGCTCGACGAGGGAATCGCATGCAGTTCAGTACTCTAGACGACATCCGCGGCTTTTGTCGCAACCTGCCGCAGGGCGACGAGGCCAGTGCCGCGGCCGCCACGCAGCGCCAGCAGAACCTGACCAAGCCGCCGGGAAGCCTCGGCCGCCTGGAAGAGGTTGCGATCTGGCTGGCGCGCTGGCAGCGGCGCGAGATGCCCCGGCTCGATCACGTCACGATCGCCGTGTTCGCCGGCAATCACGGCATCGCCGAGCGCGGCGTTTCAGCCTATCCCTCCGAGGTCACCGCGCAGATGGTGGCGAACTTCGCCGCCGGCGGCGCTGCGATCAACCAGATCGCCAAGCTTGCCGGTGCCGAGCTGCGCGTCGAGCCGCTCGAGCTGGCGCGCCCGACCCGCGACTTCACGACCGGGCCGGCGATGGACGCCGCCGATTTCCTCGTCGCGCTCGATACCGGCTGGCGCACGGTGCCCGAGCAATGCGATCTGCTCGTGGTCGGCGAGATGGGCATCGCCAACACCACGGTCGCCGCGACGCTGTGCGCCGCCTTGATGGGCGGGCGCGGCGTGCGCTGGGCCGGCCGCGGCACCGGCGTCGACGATGCCGGGCTGATACGCAAGCGCACCACGATCGATGCGGCGCTCAAGCTGCATCGCGGCGCGATCGACGATCCGCTCGTCACCGCGATGTCGCTCGGCGGACGCGAGCTCGCGGCGATCATGGGCGCCGTGCTGGCGGCGCGCGCACGCTGCATTCCGGTGCTGCTCGACGGCTTCGTGGCGACAGCCGCGGTGCTGCCGCTAGCGCGGCTTCAACCCGACGGCCTCGCGCATTGCCGCGCCGGACATGTGTCGGCCGAACTCGGCCACCGCGAATTGCTGCGCGAGCTCGAACTCGCCCCCTTGCTCGATCTTAACATGCGGCTCGGCGAAGGCTCCGGCGCGGGGGTTGCGATCCTGCTGTTGCGCGCGGCGCTCGCCTGTCATGGCGGCATGGCGACCTTTGCCGAGGCCGGCGTCTCCGGCGCGGGCTGAGGCCCTCGGGAGAGCCGGAAGGTTCCCTCAAAAAGCCGGTGCATAGCGTCGGCACGGGCCGCAATCTTCGCGTGTGCAGCATGACCTCTACGCGCTCAAGGCCTAACCTTCGCGGCGGTGGGACGCCGGCCGGCGTCTCAGCCGTGCTGAACCAGATACCGGGGAGAAATCACCTCATGTCGGGCGTTCTCATCAATCTGATCATTCAAGTCATCAGCGGAGCCGTCGGCGGCAATGTCGCGGCGGGAGCGGCCAAGAACATCGATCTCGGCACGCTCGGAAACACCATCGCAGGCGCCATCGGCGGCGGCGCAGGCGGACAGCTTCTGGGCATGCTGATCCCGCTGCTCGCCAATTCCGGCGCGACGCCTGACATCGGCAGCATCATCGGCCAGGTCGCCGGCGGCGGCGTTGCCGGCGCCGTGCTCACTGCGATCGTGGGGGCGCTCAAGAACCGCGCGGCCTGAGCCACCTGCTGTCGCGACCGGGACATCGGTCTTGACGATGCCCCATTCCGGCGCGAGCCTTGCGGCTTCAGATGCGGCGGCACCTCGATCGCATCGTGGCAGGGATTGCGCGCATGAAAATACTTGTCGCGGCGGCAGCTCTCTGCGCAACGGTTAGCTGCGCGCAAGCCGATGTTCGTATCCTCGCCAGCCCCGGCGGGCAGGTCGGCCCGTTCATCGAACTGTTCGACAAGGTGCGCGAGTCGGGCGAGCGCGTCGTGATCGACGGGCCCTGCCTGTCGGCCTGCACCCTGGTGCTCTCGATGGTGCCGGGCGACCGCATCTGCGTGACGCGGCGCGCCGTGCTCGGCTTCCACGCCGCGCGCTCGATCGACCAGCGCGGCCGGACGTATGCCGAGCCGGAAGCGTCCGTCGCGGTGCTGCAAGCCTATCCGGCGCCGGTGCGCGGCTGGATCGTCCGCCGCGGCGGCCTGACCTCGCGCCTGCTATTGCTGCGCGGCCGCGAGCTCGCGGCGATCTATCCGCGGTGCAGGTGAGATTTGCAGCTTGTAAAATATCGTAGCTCGGATCAAGCGAAGCGCAATCCGGGGGACCACCTGCGCGGATTGGGTGCCCCGGATTTCGCTGCGCTCCATCCGGACTACGGCTCCCATCCCGTCATCCTGAGGTGCGAGCCTTGCGGCGCACTTGCACCGCTGGGCGAGCCTCGAAGGATGCACGGCCACCAGCCGGGCCGTTGTGCTTCGAGACGGCCGCTACGCGGCCTCCTCAGCATGACGGGTAGGGAATGAGCCCGGCGGAATAAGGCGCCAGCTTACATCCCCTGCGGGCAGTTCACCATCCAGGGGATGCCGAACTGATCGACGCACATGCCGAAGCCGTTGGAGAAGAAGGTCTTGCCGAACGGCATCGTCACCGTGCCCCCCTCGGACAGCGCCTTGAAGCGGCGTTCGGCCTCCGCGGGATCCTCGACCTGCAACGCGACGTGAAAACCCTGCGGCTTCTGGAAGTGGCCGGGCGGGGCGTCGGACGCCATGATGATCTCGCCGTCGATCGTGAGGCGGGCGTGCATGATCTTGTCTTTCCAGCCGGGCGGCGTCTGCATCTCCGCACTGCCCTCGCCGTAGGGGAAGGTTTCCTCGATCCGGGCGCCGAGAACCTTCTCGTAGAATTTCAGCGCGGCGCCGCAATTGCCGTCGTAGGAGAGATAGGGGTTGACCTGCATCGCATGCTCCCTTGGGTCATTCGAGCCTCGTCCCGATGGTATCGGAACGAGGGCTCTGGATTGTTATCTTGACACGTTTTCTTGACGCGAACCGGTAACCACTTCGCGCGAAAACGCGCTACTTTTCAGTCAGCTTCTTCAGATTGGCGAGACCGACCTCGAAATCCCTGCCGATCATGCGATCCAGGTTCATGAACACCTGCATCACCTTCGACATGAAGACGGCCGGACCATACATGGTCCATGTGACGCTGGTCGCATCTCCCTGCGGCAGCATTGTGAACTCGGCGGTGTTGTGGCCTTCGAACGGCTTGATGAAGTCGAGCTTGATGACGATCTTCGACGGCGCGGAAGATTGCAGGATCTCCATGCGGCCGGCGCCGACATTCTTGTTGCCGTCCCAGGCGTAGACCGCACCCTGCCCGCGCCCGGCGCCGCTATAGATGCGCTTCATGGCCGGATCCCGGTTCTCGTAGGGCGACCAGAGCGTCCACTGATGGAAATCGTCGATCAATGGAAAGATCCGCTCGGCCGGCGCGTTGATGCTGACCGCACGCGTGACGCGGAGCGTGCCCGGCTTGGTCGCCGCGAGGACGAGGATGACGGCGATCGCGACGCCGAGGACAATCGCGATGATGACAATGGTCTCCAACATGACAGTCTCCACAAGGATGGATTGAACAACGGAAGCGTTTTCAAGCGAAGTGGGTACCGGTTCGCGTGAAGAAAACGCGGCAAACAAGAAGCTCACCGGCGAAATGGAAGCATTGCGCGCAGATTGCCGTCGCGCAGATAGAGCCCGCCCCACAGCATCAGGCCGAGATAGAGCCCGAACAATGTGTGGGTGAACAGCGGGCTGCCGATCCGCACATGCGATGCGATCGCGCCGCCGAGATAGCCGGTGAGCAGGATCGCGCCGAGGATCGAGGTCGGCGGCACCGAGTAGAGCAGCGTGCAGACGATGGTGATGATGCCGAGGCTGCGCGCCAACGCATCGCTCGCGCCGAAGCCCATCCTGTCCATGGTCTCGGTGACGACCGACAACGGCACCAGCTTGATCGCGCCGTCGAACAGCAGGAACAGGACGACCACGCCGCTCATGACGCGTCCGGTGATGCGGGCGGGCTTTGAGACTTCGGTGTCGACGATCGTCGGCATGACAGGCTCCGTAACGCTTGGTGATGCTCTCTGCCTTCATGACGAACGGCGGAGTACGGGGCCGACAACCCCGGTGAAGATTTTGCATATCGTCGCAATGCATGATCGAGGCTCCCGGTGCGGGAGCTCGAGTCACGGGCATCCGGCCAAATTCAATGTGGTTTGCCCCTTCAACGGGGTCGGCCCCGCAGCCCCTCGCCCTCAGTCACCTTGCGTGAAAAAGGCTTGCTCGTTGGGCAGCGAAGGCGGCCCGTGAGCCGCCCCTTTGACCGCCGCGAACGCGTCGGCAAGAAACAGGGACTTGGCGCTCTCCCTGGCGAGTTGTTCGATGCGGGACTGCAGCTCCCTGACCTTCTGAGGGTTGCTTTCGGCCAGATTGGTTTTTTCCGACGGGTCTTGCGGGATATTGTACAGCTCGATCGCCGAAGGGAGCGGTGTCCGCCAGATCAGCTTCCAGTCACCTGCGCGCACACCGCCGCGGAATGGCTCGATGTTGTAGACCACCTCCTGCCTGGGCGAGGGGGCGCCTTTGCTGACGGTGGCCCAGACGTCCAGCCCATCGAGCGGCTTTCCCTTGCCTGGCTTGGCGAGGTTGGCGCCGGCGAGGCCCGCGAGCGTCGGGAACATGTCGACGACGTGCATCATTCCCCTCACCTCGCCGGCGCTGATCTGCCCCGGCCAGTTCGCGAATGCGGCGACACGCGTCCCGCCTTCGTACAACATGCCTTTTCCGCCGCGGAAAGGACCGTTGTCGGCAGGCAGCTTCAGCTTCGACACGTCCGCATCCCCGGCAAGGAGCGCGGTCTGGTTGCCGCCATTGTCGCTCATGAAAACGATCAAGGTGTTCTGGCGCATCTTCTTCCGTTCGAGCGCGGAGACCAGCTTGCCGATCTCGTCGTCCATGCACGTGATCATGGCGGCGTAGGTGCGTCTCGTCGGATCTTCGATGTGCCGGTACCCGTCGATGTATTCCCTCGGAGCCTGGTAAGGCGAGTGCGGAGCGGTAAAGGCTAGATACAGAAACAGCGGTATCTTTGGATCATGGGCGTCGATTTGCGCGACTGCATCCGCACCCCACAATTGAGTGACGTAGCCCGGCTCGTTCACCGGCTTGTCGTTGCGATACCAGTCGCGCACATCTGCAGATGAATGGGTGAAGTAATCGACCTCGCCCACCATCGATCCATAGTGGTAATCAAACCCGCGTTGACGCGGCCAGAACTTGCGGTCGGCGTGCCCAAGATGCCACTTGCCGACCATGGCGGTCCTGTAGCCCGCTTCCTTGAGCGCCTGCGGCAGCAGCCATTCATCGGTCGGCAATCCGTATTTGGCGGGCGTCGGAATGACCAGGGTTTGCAGGCCGTAGCGGCACGGATAACGGCCGGTCATCAATGCTGCGCGGGTTGGGGTGCACATCGGCTGGACGTAGAATTGCTCGAGCCGGGCCCCGTCCTGCGCAAGCTTGTCGATATTTGGGGTCTTGATGTCGGAGCCGTGAAATCCGACGTCCTTCCATCCGAGATCGTCCGCGACGATGTAAACGATGTGCGGGCGCGGCGCGGTCGATTGCGCGGCGGCAGACGTGGGGTTCGCAGGCGCAATTGAGGCCAACGCAAGCATGGCCAGGACCGAGCTGCCGTTCAACAGGAGATCGCGGCGATTCATTTGGCGATTGCGTTGCGCTGAATGCACCGATTCGCCGAGCGGACGATCAATCATTTCATTCTCCGGGCAATGGTTTTGTGTGCAATTCACGCAGGCTACTGCGGAGGTGCGCCGCAGGGAAGCAGGCAATCGCAGCAGCGGCGTCGTTTCGACGCCGGGCGGCAATCGGGGCTTCGGGGGAAGCATCGCTTTCGGGGAGGAAGCGATACGGGCTCAGGGCAGAGCTCGACGGCCGCGCGACACCTTGGACGACTATTTCCCCGCCTTCGCGTTGCGCGGCTGGCTGTCGCGCATCAGGCGGTCGATATGCATGCGGATGTGGGCGGCTTCGGCGGTGGTGTTGGCGAGCGCGATGGCGCGGTCGAAGGCGATGCGGGCCTCCTCGTTGCGGCCGAGCTGCATCAGGAAGGCGCCGCGCACGCCGAAATAATGGAAGTAGTTGGCAAGCCGCGGCGCCAGGGGCTCGATCATCTCGAGCGCGGCTTCCGCCCCCTTCACCTTGGAGACTGCAACGGCGCGGTTGAGCGTGATCACCGGCGACGGCTGCATGACCTCGAGCGCGCCGTACAGCAGATCGATCTGAGTCCAGTCGGTATCCTCGGGCTTTTCCGCACGGGCGTGCAGCGCTGCGATCGCGGCCTGCACCTGATACGGCCCGCTGCGGCGGTGGCGCATCGCCTTGTCGATCAGCGCGAGGCCCTCGGCGATCTGCTTCTGATTCCACAGGCTGCGGTCCTGGTCGTCGAGCAGGATCACCTGGCCGTCAGCGTCGAAGCGCGCCTCGGCGCGAGCGTGCTGCAGCAACAATAGCGCCGTCAGCCCCATGATCTCGGGCTCGCTCTGGAACAGCCGCAGCAGCAGGCGGGCGAGGCGAATCGCCTCCTCGCACAGCGGCGCGCGGATTTCGGCGGTGTCGCCGCTCGCCGAATAACCCTCGTTGAAGATCAGATAGATCATCGCCGCGACCGAGGCGAGCCGCTCGCTGCGCTCGACCGCACCCGGCGTCTCGAACGGCACGTTGGCATCGGCGACGCGCGCCTTGGCCCGCGTGATGCGCTGCTCCATCGCGGCTTCCGAGACCAGGAAGGCGCGCGCGATCTGCTTCACCGTGAGACCTGAGACGATGCGCAGCGCGAGCGCGATCTGCTGCGTCGCCGGCAGATCCTTGTGACAGCAGATGAAGAGCAGTCGCAGGATGTCGTCGCGGTAGTGCGAGCCGTCGAGCCGCTCGGCGATCTCGTCCTCGGCGTCGTCGAGGTCGGAGATCGCCTGGTCGTCGTCGGGCAGCGGCTGCTGCTTCTTGTTGCGGCGGACCTCATCGATCGCGACGTTGCGGCCGACCATGATCAGCCATGCCGCGGGATCGCGCGGCGGGCCGTTCTGCGGCCAGCTCTTGAGCGCCCGCAGGCAGGCGTTCTGGAACGCTTCCTCGGCGGTGTCGAGATTGCGGAAGTAGCGCAGCAGGGCGCCGACCGCCTGGGGACGCGCGGACGTCAACGCAGCATCGATCCAGGCGGTGTCGGTCACGCTCACGCCTTGGTACCCCCCTGATTGAAGTAGCCGACCGGACGGATCTCATAGGTGCCGCCGGGATTGGCCTCGCCGAGGTCGCGCGCGATGTCGAGCACCTCGTCGAGGTTCTTGCCCTCGACCAGATAGAAGCCGAGCAGCTGTTCCTTGGTTTCGGCGAACGGGCCGTCCAGCACCAGCGGCGGATTTTCCTTGCGCAGCGTGGTCGCCGCTGTGGTCGGCAACAACCGCGCCACCGGGCCGAGCTTGCCCTGCTTGGCGAGCTTGTCCTGCACGACGGACAGTTTCTGCATGACGGAGGCGTCGTGTTCCTTGCTCCAGGAGCCGACCATGTCTTCGTCATGATAGCAGAGGATGGCGTACAGCATCGAAAAGGCATCTCCGTTCATTGCAAGAACGAACGATTATGCCCGCTGCCGACAGGGCGCGCGAAAGAAATTTAGGTTCCGGATGCCGGCGATGGATTTTGATCGAGGCTCCAGCGCGAGCTTCGACGGACGGGATGTTTGCCGCGGCGACGGCGCGTCAGGCCGTCGCCGCGAGGATGAACGTGCGTTACCAATAGACGCCGTAGCGGGCGCCGATCCGGTGCGCCTCGGCTTCATCGGTCTCGCGATGGCGGACGTGGCTCCCCGTCACCGGCCGGGACGCCTGCTGCCGCGGGGACTCCACGGGTTGCGCCTGCGCCGGCGCTTGGGGCGCCCGGGCCTCGCCCTGCGCTGGAGCGACGGCCGGTTGCGCCGGCGCGTCAGCGTTTGCGAGCACGAGGCCGCGGCTTTGACCGGCGTGGGCCGTGGCGACGGCAGCGAGGATGAAAGCCGACACCGGGATCAGTTTGCGCATGGAAGTTCTCCCCTGTTGATGGCAGGAGATGAGTGCGGGCCGGACCCGCTCTGTGACATACATCACATTGATGTTGGAGGTATCGGGATGGGTAAGGGCGCACTCGCGCTGCTGATCAATGGCGGCTCGGAAAACTGGTCGTCGGCGCGCTGGAAGGCGCGGTTCGACGCGGTCTGCCCGGATCGCCGCGTCGTGCTGCTGCCGGACAGCGCGCTCGATCCCGCCGAGGTGCATTACGCCGCGGTGTGGAAGCCGAAGCCGGGCGATCTCGCGGCGTTCAGGAACCTGCGCGTCATCTTCAATCTCGGCGCCGGGGTCGACGCGCTGATGGCCGATCGCTCGCTGCCGGACGTGCCGCTGGTGCGGGTTGCGGTCACCGATCTCACCGACCGCATGACCGAATATGTCGTGCTGCATGTGCTGATGCATCACCGCCAGGAGCTCTATCTGCGCGAGTCGCAGCGGGTGAAGCGCTGGGCTCCGGACTATCAGTGGGCGGCGAGCGCGATCACCGTCGGCGTGATGGGGCTCGGCACGCTCGGCGCCGCCTCGGCGCAGGCACTGCGCGCGCTCGGCTTTCGCGTCGTCGGCTGGAGCCGCAGCGAGAAGCGGATCGACGGCATCGCCTGCTATCACGGCGCGGACGGGCTCGACGCATTCCTGCGCGAGACCAACATCCTGGTCTGCCTGCTGCCGCTGACGCCGGACACAAGGCATGTGCTGAACCGCAACGCGTTCGCGAAGCTGAACCGCGAGAGCCCACTTGGCGCGCCCGTCATCATCAATGCCGGCCGCGGCGGCTTGCAGAACGAGGCCGACATCCTGCGCGCGCTCGATGACGGCACGCTGGGCGCCGCCTCGCTCGACGTCTTCGAGACCGAGCCGCTGCCCGAAGCGAGCCCGTTCTGGAGCCACCCGAAGGTGGTGCTGACGCCGCACAACGCCGCCGACACCGACGCCGACGAGATCTCGAAATATGTCGCGCAGCAGATCGCGCGCTTCGAGGCCGGCGGCGCGCTGGAAAACCTCGTCGACCGCAAGCGGGGGTATTAGCACCGCCGTCACCCAACACAGAGTGTCGTCCCGGCGAAAGCCGGGACCCATACTCCGCGGCCCCTCATTGGGGCATGCGGGGAAACCATCCTGCGCAACAACGAGGTCCTGTGGTTATGGGTCCCGGCTTTCGCCGGGACGACAAGGGGAGAGGCCGCTTCTCAGCCCATCCCGGCAACGAGTTCGGCGAGCCGGTCGTCGGCGAGCTCGACGCCCTTCTGGATGCCGGAATTGAGGTGACGCTGCTGACGCAGGCGTGAGCGGTCTAGGATTTGCGCGCGAAGGTGACGTGGGTCGCGTGCGGGCTCGCGACATGCGAGACGACGGCATAGCCGAGGGCGGGCAGATCGAGGCCCGCGAACAAACTCTCCCCGGAGCCGAGCACAACCGGCGGCAGCACCAGTTGCAGCTCGTCGAGCAGGCGCGCCTGCAAAAATTGCCGCACCACCGAGACGCCGCCGCCGACGCGGATATCCTTGTCGCCCGCAACCGCGCGCGCCCGCTCCAGCGCGGCGAGCATGCCGTCGGTCACGAAGTGGAACGTGGTGCCGCCTTCCATCTCGATGTCCGGCCGCGCGTGATGGGTCAGCACGAACACCGGCGTGTGGTACGGCGGATTGTCGCCCCACCAGCCCTTCCAGGCATGATCCGGCCACGGTCCGCGGATCGGGCCGAACATGTTGCGGCCCATGATCCAGGCGCCGATCCCCTCCATCGACTTGCGGGCGATCTCGTCGTCGAGCCCGGTGGTGCCGCCGTCCTGGCCGGTCATCGCGCGAAAGGTTCGCGTCTCGAAGAACCAGGCTGCGGGCAGCGCCAGGCCGCCGACGCCGAACGGATGTTCGAGGCTCTGATTCAGCGCCGCGCCAAATCCGTCGATCGAGACCGTGAATACTGAAGTCCTGACTTTTCCCATGATGTTCCGCTTCCGTGAGTGGGGAGACCTTACGGAAGACGGGCGGGAAAGCCAGCGCCCGACATTTGCTACGCGAGAAAATTCCCCGCCGCTATTTCGCCCCGCACAGCACGTCGACGGCGCCCTTCACGATCGCCTCGAGCTCCTTGCGCGGCACGCGGGCACGGGCGCGGATCGCGATAGTGTGGATGGTGGCGGAGGCCAGATGCGCCAGCGACGCCGGATCGGTCCCGTCAGGCAGCTCCCCGCGCTCCTTGGCATGGCGGAAGCAGATGCCGAACGCCTTGTCGAGCTCGGTCAGGCCCTCGACCACCATGGTGCGGATGTCCGGATCCGACACCGCCTCCGACGCAGCCGTCATCACAGTGAAGCAACCGCGCGGGCCGGACTCGCCGGAGAGATAGATGTCGAGCGCGATCCGATAGATGCGCTCGAGCCGCTCGCGCAGCGGCGCGTCGGCGCGGAAGATGTCGACCATCGCTGCGCGCGCATCGTCGCGATAGCGCTGGTAGCTCTTGATGTAGAGCTCACGCTTGTCGCCGAACGCGCCATACAGGCTCGGCCGGTTCATGCCGGTGGCCGCGCTCAGATCGTCGAGCGAGGTCGCGGCGAAGCCGTCGCGCCGGAACAGATCGAGCGCCTTGCCGAGCGCGACATCGGGCTCGTAGGCGCGCGGCCGCCCGCGGCGCTTCGGCGCGACCGGCGCCGCGATTTTGGCAGCAGACGGCGGCTTGTTATTTTTTTGTACCATTTCGCATTTAATTCCTTGACGCCATCAATATTATCCAAGACAGTACAAAAATCAACAACGGCCGGACACCCGCGCCAGACACTGGAGGCACCCATGGACCTTTATTTCTCGCCCCTCGCCTGCTCGATGGCGACCCGCGTCGCGCTCTATGAAGCCGGCCAGCCGGCCAATTATCTCGAGGTCGACCCGAAGACCAAGGCGGTGCGCAACGACGGCTCCGACTTCAACAAGGTCAACCCGCTCGGGCTGGTACCGACGCTGCGCACCGACGACGGCGTCGTGCTGACCGAGAACGCCGCGATCCTGCAATATGTCGCCGACCAGTTTCCGCGCGCCGGCATCGGCACCGCGTCGAACGCCGAGCGTTCAAAGCTGCATCAATGGCTGTGCTTCATCGGCACCGAGCTGCACAAGGGCCTGTTCCTGCCGCTGCTCGACAAGAAGGCGCCGCCGGAGGCCAAGACCTATGCGCTCGAGAAATACGTCTCGCGGCTCGACTATCTCGAGGACCACCTGAAGGGCCGCGACTACCTGCTCGATCATTTCAGCGTCGCCGACGCCTATCTCGTCACCGTCATCAACTGGACCATGGCAACGCCGCCGATCGAGCTTGCGAAATGGCCGGCGCTGAAGGCCTATTACGAACGCCTGCGCGCCCGTCCCTCGGTCGCGAAGGCGATCGCCGAGGAGTTCGAGCTCTACAAGGCCGAGATCGCGCGGCATAAGGCTGCGGCGTAGGGCTTCTTACGACGGAGGCAGAGTCTTCTCTCCCTCTCCCCGTTCTTACGGGGAGAGGGTTGGGGTGAGGGGCCGCTTCCGCGAGGTGCGAACGCGGTGAGACCTGCACCCCCTCACCCGGATCGCATCTTGCGATGCGATCCGACCTCTCCCCGCAAGCAGGGCGAGGTGAAGGGAAGCCGCGGTCAGCATCCTCGGCAAATCGAAAGCTTGCGGGTGTTGGAGAGCTCATCCGCAGGCTCCCCCTTTCCCGTGGCAGGAGGCGGCACGTCCGTGAAGACCGGCTGGAATTTCTTCCACTCATCGTAGTATGCCGCCGGCAACGCGTACGGCTGGCATTCAGTGATCGCTCGCAGCGCACTGTTTTGATAAGCCTGAGCATAGTCTGATGTGGCCGGCGTGCTCCCTGACAACACCACAGGTTGCCCATCGAGCTTGCCCTCTCGCGTCAGCTCGATCATGAACTCAACCCTTATACTTGCTGCATCGCTTCGGACGCGTGGAGGTCTCCTCCAACACCTCTCGAGCTGATGTCTGAACATCGCCCCCCAAGTATCGGCCCCGCGCATTTCATTCTTCGCTGCGCTTGGCTGGACAGGAACGGCTATGAAGACGGTCGCGAGGAGGAAGCCTGCGAGCGCAACGGTGGCAGAACGTTTAATTGGCATGTAATGGGGTCCGGCAGACGCGGTGAGGTTGCAACGCGGACCAGAATAAACCGATCCTCATCGAGACTCGCAATCGTTTTCGATGAGCCCGCACAACCGAACCCTAGCCCGGATGGAGCGCAGAGGCTGGGCAAGTATTCGGCACAGCTGCGGTCTCGTAGAACGTAGTTCTTTTGCGCGGCGCTCACGGCCACCGCGATGAAATTTTCTACGTGCCAGCGCCTGCGACAACGAATGTATTTCTACTCCGCTCGAAGCTGATTGAATACTTGCTCAGCCTCGCAGCGCAATCCGGGAAGGGTATTGCAACAGGAGAGACCGCCCCGGATTTCGCTCCGCTCCATCCGGGCTACGAGCCGATCAGAACGGCTCCGGCCCCAGGCCCGGCACGTCGGCCGGACGCGGGCCCGGGGCCGGCCAATGGAAGCGGCGGTCCTTCTCCGAGATCGCGATGTCGTTGATCGAGGCCTCGCGGCGGCGCATCAGGCCGTGCCCGTCGAACTCCCACTGCTCGTTGCCGTAGGAGCGAAACCAGTTGCCGCCGGCATCGTGCCATTCGTACTGGAAGCGGACCGCGATGCGGTTGCCGTCGAATGCCCAGAGATCCTTGATCAGGCGATACTCCTGCTCCTTCTCCCATTTGCGGGTCAGGAAGGCCACGATCGCCTCGCGGCCCTGAAACACCTCGGAGCGGTTGCGCCAGCGGCTGTCCTCGGTATAGGCGCCGGCGACCCGAACGGGGTCGCGCGAATTCCAGGCGTCCTCCGCCATGCGCGCTTTCTGCGCGGCGGTCTCGCGGGTGAAGGGTGGCAGCGGCGGGCGTGACATCGGCGATCCCTCGCGGTTGAAGCATGATCCGGAAAAGTGTGAAGCGGTTTTCCGAAAAGATCATGCTCGAAATGGAAGACAAACGCGATCAATCTGATCGCGCTTTGTCACGCGCAAATCTATCGCCGCCGGATGAAGAGTCGATAGGCCCTTTCCTATCTCCCCATAGTTAAGCCAGATCGGCCTTCATCAGCGCACGGATGGACTTCGGAATCGGCTGTGCCCTGCCCTGACTGACGAAGGCGACGCGCACCTGCGCCTTCACAAGCACGTCATCACCGCGCCTGACCTCCTGCGCGAGCAGGATGGAGGCGCCCTTCACCGCGATCGGCCAGGTCACGACGTCGAGCACGTCGTCCATCCGCGCCGGCTTGAGGAAGTCGAGCGTCATCGAGCGCACGACAAAGGCGAAGCCGCCGGTCTCCTCCTGCGCTTCATCGAACAGTGCCTGCTGCTCGGCGCCCATCAGGCGGAGATGATTGGTGCGCCCCCGCTCCATGAAGCGCAGGTAATTGGCGTGATAGACGATGCCGGAAAAATCGGTGTCTTCGTAGTAGACACGGACCTGCATATGGTGTCGGCCATCGCGGATCGCGCCGTCGATATGGGGTAAGGTCAATTGCGGTCCCTCGATTGCCCTCAGAAGACCAATCGTGTTGCGCAAATCGCGCGATCACGCAAGCGCGATCAGGACACCACCGGTCCCTTTGCGCCAAGCGTGACCTGCACGATCTCGGGCGGCACGCCGAGACGGAACGGCATGATGCTGCAGCCGAGGCCGCCGGAGACGACGACGTCGCATTTCAGCTTGATATGGCCATAGGCGAGCCGCATGCCGTGCTTCACCGGCACCGCCGGCGACCAGCCGAGCAGCCGGACCTGCCCGCCATGGGTGTGGCCGGACAATTGCAGCGCGACGCGCGAGGGCACGCGGAGCGCGACGTCGGGCTCATGCGCGAGCAGGATCACCGGCGCGTCGTCTATGACCTTGGCAAGCGTCGCGTTGAGATCGTCGACGCCGATGCGCGTGACCTGGCGATAGGGCCGCGCCGCCATGAAGGCGAGCTGGTCGCCGAGACCGGCGAGCCAGAACGGACGGCCGTCCTTGGCGAGCCGCACCGCGTCGTTCTCGTAGACCGGAATCCCCGCCCCCTCCAGCGCACGGCGCGCGAGCGGGATGCCGCGCCCCAAGCGCTGTACCGCCTTGTCTTCCCAGTAGTCGTGGTTGCCGAGCACGGCGTGCACGCCGAGCGGCGCCTTCAGGCCCTTCAGCACCGCGGCCCAGTCGGAGGCCGGAATGAAGCGCGTCACGTGGCGCAGCCCCGCGACATAGTCGCCGAGCAGCACGATGATGTCGGGGTTCAGGGCGTTCGTCCGCTCGACGATCTCAGCGATGCGATCGAGAGACATCCAGGGATCGCAGGCGTGGATGTCGGCGAGGGCGGCGATCTTGAGCGGAAAATCCGCCGGCCATTGCCGCGGCGACAGATCGTAGCGCGTGAGCGCGAGGCGGACGACCGGCTCGCTCAAGCCATAGGCCGCGGTCGAAGCGGTGGCGGCGGTCAATCCGCCGAACCCGCGCAGAAAATGACGACGTGAAATCATGGACGTGTGATCGGTGATGCCTGGCGCTTGTCGAAAACGCTCCGAGTTATCATAGGCCCTTTGATTGGAGCGAAATTGGGCCGCGTTTGTGCAGACGGCCTGCAGAGATGCCGCAATAGTCAGCGGGCAAGGTTACCGGCAAGTGCGATGCGCTGCATCAACACGTCTCTTCACGACTTCGGGAGCGAAGGGCTGTTGTTTGAGCATGAAAAACAGCTTCGCGCTCTTCCGGATCCTGCGTCAGTCCTCGTCGCCATTGCCGCCGAACAGGCCGAACTGCGAGGGGTCGCGGTTCGGCTCGGCGAGGCCGAGATGGCGGAAGGCATGCGAGGTCAGGAGCCGGCCCCGCGGGGTGCGCTGCAGATAGCCGCACTGGATCAGATAGGGCTCGATGATGTCCTCGATCGCATCGCGCGGCTCCGACAGCGCCGCCGCCATGGTCTCGACGCCGACCGGCCCGCCGCCATAGTTCAAGGCGATGGTGGTGAGATAGCGCCGGTCCATCGCATCGAGCCCGGCGCTGTCGACCTCGAGCGCGCTCAGCGCCCGGTCGGCGATGCCGCGGCCGACGGAATCGGCGTCGGCGGCGGAGGCAAAGTCGCGCACCCGGCGCAGCAGGCGGCCGGCGATGCGCGGTGTGCCGCGGGCGCGGCGCGCGATCTCGTTGGCGCCATCCGGGCTCATGCCGATATTGAGCACGCGGGCGCCGCGGGTGACGATCTTCTCGAGCTCTTCCTCGGTGTAGAAATTGAGCCGGATCGGAATGCCGAAGCGGTCGCGCAACGGATTGGTGAGCAGGCCTGCGCGCGTCGTCGCGCCGACCAGCGTGAATTTCGACAATTCGATTTTCACCGAGCGCGCCGCGGGACCTTCGCCGATGATCAGGTCGAGCTGGAAATCCTCCATCGCGGGATAGAGCACTTCCTCGACCGCCGGGCTGAGGCGATGGATCTCGTCGATGAACAGCACATCGCGCTCTTCGAGATTGGTCAGCAGCGCCGCGAGATCGCCGGCCTTGGCGATGACAGGGCCGGAGGTGGCACGAAAGCCGACACCGAGCTCGCGCGCGACGATCTGCGCCAGCGTGGTCTTGCCGAGGCCGGGGGGACCGACGAACAGCACGTGATCGAGCGCCTCGCCGCGCTTCTTCGCAGCCTCGATGAAGATCGAGAGATTCTTGCGCGCCTGAGCCTGGCCGACGAACTCCGTCAGCGACTGCGGCCGCAGCGCGGTGTCGCCGACATCATCGGAGCGGCGTTCGGGCGAGACCATGCGCGAGGGCGTATTCATGATGCGAGACTAACACGAAGCTGGTAGTTCCCCCTCGCCCCGCTCTTGCGGGGAGAGGTGAAGAACGGCTGGCACGGGTATCCACTGATCACTTCGACAATTCCTTCAGGCCGAGCCGGATCAGCTGCGCGGTCTCGGCCTTCTCACCGGCGCTGCGCGAGGCGGTGGCGATGGCGGCGGCGGCCTGCGGCTGGCCGTAGCCGAGATTGACCAGCGCCGAGATCGCGTCGGTGACCGGACGCGGCGCGCGGTTGTTGTCGATCGCGCCTGACAGTTGCACCACCGCGGGATCGACATCGGCAAAGCCCGGCGCCTTGTCCTTCAATTCGCTGACGATACGCTCGGCGACCTTCGGCCCGACCCCCGGCGTCCGCGCCACCGCCGCCTTGTCGCGCAGCGCGATGGCATTAGCGAGATCGGTCGGCGGCAGCGTGCCGAGCACCGCGAGCGCGACCTTGGCGCCGACCCCCTGCACGGTCTGCAGCAGGCGAAACCATTCGCGCTCATGATCCGAGCGGAAGCCGAACAGTTTGATCTGATCCTCGCGGACATAGGTCTCGATCGAGAGCACGGCGGCGCCGCCCGGCGACGGCAACGCCTGCAACGTGCGGCTCGCGCAGTGCACCTGATAGCCGACGCCGCCGACGTCGAGGATCACGTAATCCTCGCCATAGGAATCGATCAGGCCCTTCAGCTTGCCGATCATAGGCTCGCCACCCTGAGCCGCAGCGCGGTGCTCTGGCGGTGATGCGCGTGGGTAATCGCGACCGCGAGCGCGTCCGCGGCGTCGGCGGACGGCGGCTCGGCTTTCGGCAGCAGGATCTTCAACATCACCTGGATCTGGTTCTTCTCGGCATGTCCGGCGCCGACCACGGTCTTCTTGACCTGGTTGGGCGCGTATTCGGCGACCGAGATACCGAACATTGCGGGCGCCAGCATGGCGACGCCGCGCGCCTGGCCGAGCTTCAGCGTGGCAACGCCGTCCTTGTTGACGAAGGTCTGCTCGACCGCCGCCTCCGCAGGCTTGTAGTCGCCGAGCACGGCGGCGAGCCCCTCATGGATCGCGAGCAGCCGGCTCGCCAGCGGCAGATCGTCCGGCGGCTCGACCGAACCACAGGCGATGTAGACCAGACGGTTGCCTTCAGTCTCGATCACGCCCCAGCCGGTGCGGCGGAGACCCGGATCGATACCGATGATGCGGACGGGAGAGCGAATCGGCTGGGATGTCATGGGCTAGTGATACCGCCTAGCCTGCGAGAACGAAACACAAACGGAGCCTCATCCCCTGCCGCGGTCGTTGTACTCGGCCCACTCGTCATCCCGCCTAGTGCGCAATTGCGCACGGGAGCGGGATCCAGTACGCCGCGGCTTCTCGGATCGAAGGCAGGTCTCCGGAATACCGGGTCGCCCGGTCCAGCCGGGCGATGACAGCAGTGCAAGCGACTAGCCGCCCATCTTCGCGATCAGAGCGTCGGACACCTCGAAATTGGCGAACACGTTCTGCACGTCGTCGTGCTCGTTGAGCAGGTCCATCAGCTTCAGCAGCTTTTCGCCGGTCTCGTCGTCGACCGCGACGGTGTTCTGCGGTTTCCAGGTCAGCGCCGCTTTGCGCGGCTCGCCGAACTTCGCTTCCAGCGCTTTTGCCACTTCGTGGAAGGTGTCCTGCGAGGCGTAGACCTCATGGCCGCCTTCGCTGGAGACCACGTCGTCGGCGCCGGCCTCGATCGCGGCGTCCAGCATGGCGTCGTCGGAGGCGACCTTGGCGTCGTATTCGATGATGCCGGTGCGGTCGAACATGAAGGCGACCGAGCCGGTTTCGCCGAGATTGCCGCCCGACTTGGTGAAGAAGGAGCGGATGTCGGAGGCGGCGCGGTTGCGGTTGTCGGTCAGCGCCTCGACGATCACGGCGACGCCGCCGGGGCCATAACCCTCGTAGCGGATCTCGTCATAGTTCTCGCCCTCATTGCCCGCAGCCTTTTTGATGGCGCGGTCGATATTGTCCTTGGGCATGTTCTCGGCGCGGGCCGCGACCACGGCGGCGCGCAGCCGCGGATTCATCGCCGGGTCGGGGGTGCCGAGCTTGGCCGCCACGGTGATTTCGCGGGCCAGCTTGCCGAAAAGCTTCGACTTCTGGGCATCCTGCCGGCCCTTGCGGTGCATGATGTTCTTGAATTGGGAATGGCCGGCCATGCGACGTCTCTTCGGAGCTTAGGGTCTGAACAGGGATGGAAAACGCGGCCTTATAGGCCCCTCACGGTCAAAATCAAAGGATCGGCGGGGCCTTCCGGCGGAGGAATACTACCGCAAGCCGGAATATGAGGCACTTGTTAACCATGACTTCATGACCGGATGCGAGGATCGCCCCGTCCCGCCGCAACTTTCCAGAGCCCCCAAAGAGCCCACATGGCGTTCGGTTTGTTTCGAAAGCAAGTGCCGGAGCCGGCTACGCCGGCCGACGCGCCGCAGGTTCCAATCGTGGCCGCCGCCCCTGGTGTCTCGACCGAGACTGATTCGGCCAAGGATTCGTCCAAGGAGATCCTGGAATTGCTGGAACTCGAGCTCGGCGCGATGATCCGCCAGCTCGAACGCGCCGCGAGCTCGGTCGCCGACGGCGCCGAGGCGACGGCAGCCAAGCTCGCCACCATCCGCACCCGCACCGACGCGCTGACCGGCCGCAGCAGCGATGCGCAGAGCACCGCGACGACGTTCTCGCAAGCCGCCGACCGCTTCACCCACTCCGCCGAGGGCATCGGGGCGCAGGTGCGCAGCGCGAGCCAACTCGCCGACGACGCCGCGGCCGCGGCGCGCGAGGCCACCGCCAATGTCGATCGCCTGCGCGAGTCTTCAGCCGCGATCGGCAACGTCGTCAATCTGATCGCGCAGATCGCGCGGCAGACCACGCTGCTCGCGCTGAACTCGACCATCGAGGCGGCACGCGCCGGTGCCGCCGGCAAGGGCTTTGCGGTGGTCGCAACCGAGGTCAAGGCGCTGGCGGTGCAGACCCAGAGCGCGACCGAGGAGATCACGCGGAAGATCGAGGCGCTGCAGAAGGACGCCACCGGATCGGCCGACGCGGTGCACCGCATCTCCCAGGCGATCGAAAAGATCCGCCCGGTGTTCGAGAACGTCAACGGCGCGGTCGCCGAGCAGAATGAAATCACCGGCGAGATGGGCCAGAACGCCGCCTCCGCCTCGCACTTCATCGTCTCGGTCGGCACCAGCGCTGGCGAGATCGACAGTGCAACGCGCGAAGCCGCCGCGCATGGCGACAATGTTGCCAAGGCGGGCAAGGCGGTGACTGCATTCGCGCAGAAGCTGAAAGCGCGTTGCGCGGTGCTGCTGCGCCAGGACGAGCGCGGCGATCCGCGCAAGAACGAGCGCCTGCCTTGCAGCCTCAAGATCGAGATCACGACCGCGCGCGGCATCGTCACCGCACCGGTCTACGAGATCGCGATGGACGGCATTTTGATCGGCGGCGCCGATGCCGAGAAGCTGCCGGCGCAGGAGACCCTGAACGCGACCTTGCAGGAGATCGGCGCATGCCGGATCCGGATCGGCGAGCGCTCCAAGGCAGGCAGCCAGGCCCGCTTCGAGGCGGCAACCGCCGAGCTGCGCGAAAAAATCGAAGACCGGATGTGGGCGATCCACGAGGAGAACGCCGAACTCGTTACCCGCGCGATCGAAGCCGGCAGCGCGCTGAGCAAGATGTTCGAGAACGGGCTGGCGAGCGGCGCGATCACGATCGCCGACATGTTCGACACCGACTATGTCGAGATCGCAGGCACCAATCCGGTGCAGTACCGCACCAAAATGCTGGACTGGGCGGAGCGCACGCTGCCGGCGTTCCAGGAGGCGTTCCTCGCCAGGGACAAGCGAATGGCATTCTGCGTGATGATCGACCAGAACGGCTATCTGCCCGTCCACAACAAGCTCTACTCGCAGCCGCAGCGGCCGGGCGATGTGGCATACAACACCGCCAACAGCCGCAACCGCCGCATCTTCAACGATGCCGCGGGTCTCGCCGCCGGCCGCAACCAGCGCGCCTATCTGATCCAGACCTATGCGCGCGACATGGGAGGCGGCAACACGGTGATGATGCGCGAGATCGACGTACCGATCCGCGTGCGCGGCCGGCACTGGGGCGGATTCCGCACTGCATACAAGCTTTGAACACTTCGTAGCCCGGATGAAGCGAAGCGTGATCCGGGACACGTGTTTCCACGGGCAGGAGCCCCGGATTTTCGCTGCGCTGCATCCGGGCTACACAGTGCGCGCTCAGGCAAGACCGGCAGCGCGAATCACGCTTTAGGATTGGAATGGGGAATGGTGCGGCGGTCGACAGGCCGCTGTAACGGAGGAAGCGTCGATATGTCGGCCGCGCAGCTTGCAGTTCTGGACACGTCATCGGACCGAACGCTGGCCGAGCGGCTGGTGGACCAGCTCGCCGACCGCATCGGCGGCCTCGGGGTGGAACTCGCCGACATCGCCGGCAATGTCCAGGAGGTCGCGAACCGCGTCAGCAGCCAGTCCGAGCGCTTCCATCATTTGCAGACGACGGCCGAGACGATGGTCGCTGCCAATCACGACATCGCCAACGCATCGCAGGCGGTGCAAACGACCGCGTCTGCCGCGGTCGGCCAGATCGCGGAGTCCCGCCACGTGGTCGAGACGGCGGTCAGCCACATCGCGGAGCTCGTCGCAGCGGTCGGACGGATCGAGGCGCGGCTCGCCGCGGTCGGCTCCGCGCTGAGCCAGGTCGCCAAGGTTTCCGGTTCGATCGAGGCGATCGCCAAACAGACCAATCTGCTGGCGCTCAACGCCACCATCGAGGCGGCGCGCGCCGGCAATGCCGGCCGCGGCTTTGCCGTGGTCGCGAGCGAGGTCAAGAACCTTGCGGAAGCGACCCGCCAGGCGACGCATCAGATTTCCGACACCGTGCGCGATCTCGACGGCCAGATCGGCAGCCTGATCGGCGAGAGCAGCGATGCCTCATTGCGCGCCAAGAGCGCCGGCGAAGGCGCCCAGCAGATTTCGGGCATCATCATGCGCGTGCAGGAAGGCTTTTCATCCGTCGGCGCCGAGATCGGCAGCGTGGCGCGCGCCGCGACCTCCAATCTCGGCCATTGCGACAGCGTGATCGCGGAGCTGAACGAGCTGGCCAAGGGCGTCGATCTGTCCTCGCGCGACCTCAAGCACGCCGACAGCCGCGTCGCGAAACTGCTCGAGCTCTCCGAGAGCCTGATCGTGACCATCGCCGACAGCGGCGTGGAGACCAGTGATACGCCGCTGATCCGCGTCGTGATCGACACCGCAAGGCAGATCTCGGAGCTGTTCGAGACTGCCGTCGCGCGCGGCGAGATCACGCTCGCGCAATTGATGGACGAGAATTATCGCGAGATCGCCGGCACCAATCCGAAGCAGTATCTGACCGACTACGTCGCCTTTACTGACCGGGTGCTGCCCGCGATCCAGGATCCGATCCAGAAGAGCGACCCGCGCATCGTGTTCTGCGTCGCCTGGGCGCGCAGCGGCTATCTGCCGACCCACAATCCGAACTACCGGCAGCCGCAGGGGCCGGACCCGGTCTGGAACAACGCCAATTGCCGCAACCGCCGCCTGTTCAACGACCGCGCGGTGAGCAAGGTCGCGGCCAACACAAAACCGTTCCTGCTGCAGACCTATCGCCGCGACATGGGCGGCGGCAATTTCGTGCTGATGAAGGACCTGTCATCGCCGATCGTCGTGAACGGCCGCCACTGGGGCGCATTCCGGATGGGCTTCCGGCAGAGCTAGGCCAGCCCCTTGGCCGGGACGGGGGATGCAATGCCAAAATATGGAAAACAACCCCATGCAAGGTAAGCCGGCGGCTGTCGGCGCTCGACACTGCACTTGACACGTCGGGCAACTCAGAAGTACTCTTCTATTATTCCGAAATGGCTTGTAGCCCGGATGAAGCGAAGCGCGATCCGGGAATCTCGCAAACTCAAAGACCGGTCCCGGATTTCGCCGCGCTCCGGGCTACGGTGACTTCACTACGTCCAGAATCCCGGCACCGCGGGCTCGAGCCGCCCGCCGGCGCGCACCGGCGCGACCTTCACCGCAAGCCCGGTCGCATCGTCGGTCTCGACCGCGACGCCGCTCAGCGTTGCGACGCCGCCGGCCGGCTCGAAACGGCCGGAGGGAATGCCGGTGAGGAAGCGCTGCAACGGCTCCTCCTTCTGCATGCCGATCACCGAGTCATAGTCGCCGGTCATGCCGGCATCGCTCATGTAGGCGGTGCCGCCCGGCAGCACCTGATGATCCGATGTCGGCACATGGGTATGGGTACCGACCACGAGGCTGACGCGGCCGTCGCAGAAGAAGCCGACGCCCTGCTTCTCGCTGGTCGCCTCGGCATGGAAATCGACCACGATGGCGTCACAGCCCTCGCGCAGCGGGCAGGCCTCGAGCTCGCGCTCGATGGCGCTGAACGGATCGTTCGAGGACGGCTCCATGAAGACGCGGCCGATCGCGTTGATGACCAGCGCCCGCTTGCCGCTCTTGGTATCGACCAGCGTGGCGCCGCGGCCGGGCGAATGGCGCGGAAAATTCAGCGGGCGGATCAGGCGCGGCGCGCGCTCGATGAAGACCAGCGCCTCCTTCTGATTCCAGGCGTGGTTACCGAGCGTGATCGCATCGGCGCCGGCGTCGAGCAGCTCCTGATAGATCGCCTCGGTGATGCCGAAGCCGCCGGCGGAATTCTCGCCATTGACGACCACGAGATCGAGCGACCAGTCCCTGATCATGCCGGGAAGGTGGTCGGCGATGGCGGTGCGGCCGGTCCTGCCGACGACGTCACCAACGAAGAGAATTCGCAAGGCTAGCTACTCCGGAAATCGAACGTCTTGCGCTCCGTTAGCACATAATCGAGCGGGACGTCGTGCGACAGCGCCGGAATCGCCTTGGTTTCCTGTGCAGCAAAGGCAAGTCCGACCCCGATCACATGCTTGGCCTTGCGCAGATGCGCGAAGGTATAGTCGTAATAGCCGGCGCCGTAGCCGATGCGGTGACCGAGCTTGTCGAAAGCCGCGAGCGGCACCAGCATCACGTCCGGATGCACCTCGGCGGCGGCCGGCGACGGCTCGGGAATGCCGAGCGGCCCGAGCATCAGCCGGTCCTGCGGCGACCAGCTGCGGAAGATCAGCGACTGGCCGCGCGCATTGATGCAGGGCAGCGCGAGCCGCGCGCCCTTGTCGGCAAGCTTCTTCATCAAAGGCGCCGGATCGAGCTCGCTGCGGATCGGCGCATAGCCCGAGACGATCATGCCCTGCGCGATCTCGAACGGCGCGCCGCGCTTGGCGAGCGCTTCGGCAGCCGTCGCGCGCTGCTCGTCGCTCAGCGCATCGCGCTTGGCGAGAGCAAGTGCCCGGAGCTCGGCCTTCGATGGAGATGCGTGCATGATCCATCTTCCGCTGTCGTCGTCCGCGACAACGGACGATCCATCATTGCAGAGACGCTAGCTTTCGTTAAGGCCAGAGCTTTCGTAAGACCGCCGCGGCGCGCTGGACGCCCCGTATCGCGGGGCACAACACTGCTAGACAATTCAACCGCCGCAGCGCGACGACAAGGCAACAGCAAAAATCAGTGCGAAGCCGCAGAGGCCGTTGGAGCGCTCGATCCCGGAGTTCCCTACGAAAGTAGGTGGGCACCATATGTCCGGGTCCACGGACCCGGCCAGGGACAGTTCCCTAAAGGATCGATAAGGCCCCGGGGATATATGGCTCCTGACGCACGACGCAGCTTCGCGGGGCTAATGTAGCCATCGTTGCCGCAATCCGCCAGCGGTAAGAACTTGGCGTCGTCCCGGCGAAGGCCGGGACCCATACTCCGCGGCCGTTCGATTTAGGCGGTGAGGATCAATACCACGCGCAACAATCGGCGATGGTGGTTATGGGTCCCGGCCTTCGCCGGGACGACCAAGAATATCACCCGATCGCGATGCCGCCGCCGATGGTGCGGTTGAGCACCTGCGTGGTGCGCTCGATCCGCTCGGCGGCGGCGTTGAGCGCGTTGGAGACCGCGGTCTGGGTCGCGCGGGCGCGGTCGATGGCGGCAACGCGCGCATTGCGCAGCTGCTCGACCTCTTCCTCGAGGCTGCGGATGCGTGCGCTGGCGTCGACCAGTTCGTCGCAGGCGGTGAGCGCCGCCATCACCGTCAGCCGCGCATCGCCGATCTCGCCGAACTTGCCGCGCAGCGATTCGACGCGCTGCTGGAGATTTTCCGCGAGCTTCAGCAGCCGCACCTCCTGGCCCTCCTCGCAGGCCATCCGGTATTGCCGGCCATTGATGGTGACGTTGATGTGGCTCATCTGCTGTCTCCGCCATCGAGCACGGCGCGAATGCTGCCGATTGCCGCGTCGAGCTTTTCCGCGATCTCGCGATTGGCGCGCTCGAGCTTGCGCGTCTTCACCAGCGAGCCGTCGAGCTCGTCGGCAAGCCGCGAGCGATCGGCGCCGAGTGCCTGGATCCGGCTCGCCAATTCGTTCTCGTCGCGGTCGGCCTCGCGGCGCCGCTCCACCGAGCTCTCCAGCGCATCAAGCGCTGACATCAGCCGCTTTGTCGCAGCATCGATATCGGCAAGCGGTGCCTCGGTATTGCCAGACCCGTTGGCGAGACGATCACTCATGACACGCGGCGTGGACCCTTCGGTTGGTTTGGTAGCCTGCTGCAGAGAAGCCTGCCGCACGGCAAAACTGGCGGTTCGGCAAGCGTTTACGGGACGAAATTTACGTGGCAAGCGAGCCCAGCGCAACGGCGGCGCAGAACTATGCACCGTTGAATGAAATAGGGCGATTTCGGGCAACTTTTCCCCGTTTTGAGGCGTTTCATCGCCTTGGACTTGCGGAATTGAGGTGCTAATCCACCCGCAACCCGTAAGGCCATCCACGCGCGTATCGCGGCTGCCCGCCCCGATCCGTCCCGCAATCAGCTCCTCATTTTAGGCGGACTTTTCATCATGACGCAGGTCGATCACACCCGTATGGCCAATGCGATCCGTGGCCTTGCCATGGACGCCGTCGAAAAGGCGAATTCCGGCCATCCCGGCCTGCCGATGGGCGCCGCCGACGTCGCGACCGTCCTGTTCACAAAATTCCTGAAATTCGATGCGGCCGACACGGCGTGGCCCGATCGCGACCGCTTCGTGCTCTCGGCCGGCCATGGCTCGATGCTGCTCTATTCGTTGCTGTACCTCACCGGCAACAAGGACATGACGCTCGACCAGCTCAAGCATTTCCGCCAGCTCGGATCGCTGACGCCGGGACACCCGGAGAACTTCCACACCAAGGGCATCGAGACCACCACCGGTCCGCTCGGCCAGGGCATTGCGACCGCGGTCGGCATGGCGGTCGCCGAGAAGATGCTGGCCGCCGAGTTCGGCAAGAAGATCGTCAACCACCACACCTATGTGCTCGCCTCCGACGGCGACCTGATGGAGGGCATCTCGCAGGAAGCGATCGCGCTCGCCGGTGTCTGGCGGCTCAACAAGATGATCGTGCTGTACGACGACAACGGCATCTCGATCGACGGCCCGACCTCGATCTCCGATTCCGTCGACCAGGTGAAGCGCTTCAAGTCCGCAGGCTGGGCCGCCGAATTGATCGACGGCCACGATCCGCAGGCGATTGCCGCTGCAATCACCCGCGCGCAGAAATCCAACAAGCCCTCGATGATCGCCTGCAAGACCACGATCGGGTACGGCGCGCCGCACAAGGCCGGCACCGCCAAGGCGCATGGCGAGGCGCTCGGCGCCGACGAGCTCAAGGCCGCCAAGGAGAAGCTCGGCATCTCGCTCGAGCCGTTCTCGGTGCCCGACGATGTGCTGAAGGCCTGGCGCGAGGCAGGCGCCCGCGGCGCCGCCGAGCACAAGGCGTGGGACGAGCAGTTCGCGCAGCTCGGCAGCCGCAAGCGCGCCGAGTTCGAACGCCGCATTCGCCACGAGCGGCCGCAGTCGCTCGCCAAGGGGCTGCGCGCCTTCAAGAAGGGGCTGCTGGAAAATCCGCTCAACGTCGCGACCCGCAAATCGTCGGAGGCTGCGATCGAGGTGATTGCGGCTGCGATGCCGATGGAATTCGTGGCCGGCTCGGCCGACCTCACCGGCTCCAACAACAACAAGGCGAAGTCGGCGACGGCGTTCGGTGCCAAGACGCCGAAGGGCCGCTTCATCCATTACGGCGTCCGCGAGCACGGCATGGCGGCATGCCTCAACGGCATCTTCCTGCACGGCGGCTTCGCGCCGAACGGCGCCACCTTCCTGGTGTTCACCGATTATGCGCGCCCCGCGATGCGGCTGTCGGCGCTGATGGGCACCGGCGTCGTCTATGTCATGACCCACGACTCGATCGGCCTCGGCGAGGACGGCCCGACGCACCAGCCGGTCGAGCACCTCTCCGCACTGCGCGCGATCCCCAACATGCGCGTGTTCCGTCCCTGCGACGCGGTCGAGACCGCCGAGTGCTGGGAACTGGCGCTCAACCGCGTCGACGGACCGACGGTGCTGGCGCTGACCCGCCAGAACCTGCCGCAGCTCCGCACCACGGCGCCGAACGACAACCCGTGCAGCCACGGCGCCTACGAGCTGGTCGCCGCCCAAGGCGACGCAAAAGTGTCATTGTTCGCGTCGGGTTCCGAGGTCCAGATCGCGGTCGAGGCGCAGAAACAGCTGGCCGGACGCGGCATCGCGACGCGGGTGGTCTCGGTCCCGTCGCTGGAATTGCTGCTGGCGCAGCCCGCCGAGCGGCAAAATGCCATTATCGGCAACGCCCCGGTCAAGATCGCGATCGAGGCCGCGGTGCGCTGGGGCTGGGATGCCGTGATCGGCCATGACGGCGAATTCATCGGCATGCACGGATTTGGCGCCAGCGCCCCGGCGAAGGACCTTTTCCGGCATTTCGGCATTACTGCTGAAGCCGTCGTTAACGCTGCCACCAAGCGCGTCTGACGCTGGCCTGACACCCGTCGGCCAAGGTTGAGCTTGTCGCAAAAAAGGATTACCTAAGCTCCATCTTTTCCGTACGCGCCCGGCCGAACCGGGCGTTCCGCCGTAAAAACCTCGTGGGAGCGCTCCCGCGGGGCTGACAACAGCATTAGAGGAGACGAGCATGGCAATCCGCGTCGCGATCAACGGGTTTGGGCGTATCGGCCGCAACATTCTGCGCGCCATCGCCGAGTCCGGCCGCAAGGACATCGAGGTGGTCGGCATCAACGACCTCGGCCCGGTCGAGACCAATGCGCACCTGCTGCGCTTCGATTCCGTGCATGGCCGCTTCCCCGGCACCGTCACCGTCGACGGCGACTCGATCAGCCTCGGCGACAACAAGATCAAGGTTTCGGCCGAGCGCGATCCCTCCAAGCTGCCGTGGAAGGCGCTCGGCGTCGACGTCGCGCTGGAATGCACCGGCATCTTCACCGCGAAGGACAAGGCCTCCGCGCACCTCACCGCCGGCGCCAAGCGCGTGCTGGTCTCGGCGCCCGCCGACGGTGCTGACGCCACCATCGTCTACGGCGTCAACCACGACACGCTGACCAAGGATCACCTGGTGATCTCGAACGGCTCCTGCACCACCAACTGCCTCGCGCCGGTCGCCAAGGTCCTGAACGACACCGTCGGCATCGAGACCGGCTTCATGACCACGATCCACGCCTATACCGGCGACCAGCCGACGCTCGACACCCTGCACAAGGATCTCTATCGCGGCCGCGCCGCGGCAATGTCGATGATCCCGACATCGACCGGTGCCGCGAAGGCGATCGGCCTCGTGCTGCCCGAGCTGAAGGGTAAGCTCGACGGCGTCTCGGTCCGCGTGCCGACCCCGAACGTCTCGGTGATCGACCTCAAGATCGTCGCCAAGCGCAACACCGACGCCAAGGAGATCAACGAGGCGATGAAGCGTGCGTCCGAGCAGCAGCTCAAGGGCATCCTCGGCTACACCAACGCGCCGAACGTCTCGATCGACTTCAACCACGATCCGCACTCGTCGACCTTCCACATGGACCAGACCAAGGTGCAGAACGGCAACTTCGTGCGCGTGATGTCCTGGTACGACAATGAGTGGGGCTTCTCGAACCGTATGGCGGACACCGCCGTCGCGATCGGCAAGCTGGTTTAAGTTCGACTGTTCGTGATGCCCGGCCAAGCGCCGGGCATCTGCGTGTTTGCCCCCCCGCGTTCGCGACCTCAACGGCCGCGACATCGGCAAGCGAAAGCGACGCCGTCCGTCGGACGGCGGTGTCCGGCCGCACAGGAAACGCTCATGACAAAATCGTTCCGCACCCTCGACGACGTCAACGTGAAGGGCAAGCGCGTGCTGCTGCGCGTCGACCTCAACGTCCCCATGGAAGGCGGCCGCGTCACCGATGCCACCCGGCTCGAGCGCGTTGCCCCCACCATCACCGAAATTTCCGACAAGGGCGGCAAGGTGATCCTGCTCGCCCATTTCGGCCGCCCCAAGGGACGCGATCCCAAGGAATCGCTGAAGCCGGTTGCTGACGCGCTGTCGAAGGTGATCAAGCGTCCGGTCGCCTTCGCCGAGGACTGCATCGGCGATGCCGCGGCCGCCGCTGTCGCGGCCCTCAAGGACGGCGACGTCCTCTGTCTCGAAAACACCCGCTTCCACAAGGAAGAGGAGAAGAACGACGCCGGCTTCGTCGCTGAACTCGCCAAGCTCGGCGACATCTGGGTCAACGACGCCTTCTCCGCCGCGCATCGCGCCCACGCCTCGACCGAAGGCCTCGGCCACAAGCTGCCGGCCTATGCCGGCCGCACCATGCAGGCCGAGCTTGACGCGCTCGGCAAGGCGCTGGAAGCGCCGACCAAGCCGGTGATTGCGATCATCGGCGGCGCCAAGGTCTCGACCAAGATCGACCTCTTGGAAAACCTCGTGAACAAGGTCGACGCGCTGGTGATCGGCGGCGGCATGGCCAACACCTTCCTGCACGCGCAGGGCGTCGCCGTCGGCAAGTCGCTCGCCGAAAAGGATCTCGCCCCGACCGCGCTGCGGATCATGGAGAAGGCCAACGCCGCCAACTGCGCGATCATCCTCCCCGTCGACGCTGTCGTCGCCAACCAGTTTGCCGCCAACGCGCCGTCGCATGCCTATGGCCTCGATGCGATCCCGGCCGACGGCATGATCCTCGACGTCGGTCCGCAATCGATCGCGCGCATCCATGCCGCGATCGACGACGCGGCGACACTGGTCTGGAACGGCCCGCTCGGCGCCTTCGAGCTAACGCCGTTCGACCGCGGCACCGTGGTGTCGGCCAAGCATGCCGCCGAACGCACCAAGGCCAGGAAGCTGATTTCGGTCGCCGGCGGCGGCGACACCGTCGCGGCGCTGAACCAGGCGGGCGTGGGCGGTGATTTTTCCTACGTCTCGACCGCGGGCGGCGCGTTTCTTGAATGGATGGAAGGCAAGCCGCTGCCGGGCGTCGAAGTCTTGAAAAAAGGTTGATCCAGAGCATGATCCGGAAAAGTGTGAAGCGGTTTTCCGAAAAGATCATGCTCAAACAAGGAGATGAGATCATGATGCGATTCCGTGGAAACGCATCATGATCTGGTTCACATCCGCGAACTTGCACTACAGGGAGAAATGGAATGGCTCGCATTACGTTGCGGCAACTGCTCGACCACGCGGCCGAGCATGATTACGGCGTACCTGCCTTCAATATCAACAACATGGAACAGGCGCTGTCGATCATGGCGGCAGCCTCCGAGGTCGACGCGCCCGTCATCATCCAGGCTTCGCGCGGCGCGCGGTCCTACGCCAACGACGTCATGCTCAAGCACATGATGGACGCCGTCACCGAGATCTACCCGCAGATCCCGGTCTGCGTGCATCTCGACCATGGCAACGAGCCCGCCACCTGCATGACCGCGATCCAGGCCGGCTTCACCTCGGTCATGATGGACGGCTCGCTGAAGGCCGACGGCAAGACCCCCGGCGACTGGGACTACAATGTCGGCGTCACCAGGACCGTGACCGGCATGGCCCATCTCGGCGGCATCTCGGTGGAAGGCGAGCTCGGCGTGCTCGGCTCGCTCGAGACCGGCATGGGCGACAAGGAAGACGGCCATGGCGCCGAGGGCAAGCTGTCGCACGACCAGCTACTGACCAATCCGGACGAGGCCGTGAAGTTCGTCCAGGAAACCAAGGTCGATGCGCTCGCGATCGCGATGGGCACCTCGCACGGCGCCTACAAGTTCACCCGCAAGCCCGACGGCGACATCCTCGCCATGAACGTGATCGAGGAAATCCATCGCAAGCTGCCGAACACGCATCTCGTCATGCACGGCTCCTCGTCGGTGCCGCAGGAGCTGCAGGAGATCATCAACGCCAATGGCGGCAAGATGAAGCCGACCTGGGGCGTGCCGGTCGCCGAGATCCAGCGCGGCATCAAGAACGGCGTGCGCAAGATCAACATCGACACCGACAACCGGATGGCGATGACCGGCCAGATCCGCAAGGTGCTGAAGGACAATCCGGAGGAGTTCGATCCGCGCAAGTACCTCAAGCCCGCGATGGAGGCGATGACCAAGCTGTGCAAGCAGCGCCTGCAGGAGTTCAACACCGCGGGCCAGGCCAGCAAGATCAAGAAGGTGCTGACCACGGCGGAAATGGCCAAGCGCTACGCTGCGGGCCAGCTCGACCCCAAGGTCGCCTGACAAGGTCGCCTGACAACATATTGCCTGAAACATTACGGCGGGACACCGGCTCCGACGCAGTCGGAAACGGTGTCCCGAAGGCTTGATCGCCGGCTGCGACAAACATCGGCCGCGACGAACGTTTTCTAGGCATTTGCCCGAGAACCGCCTATTTTGGTTTGCAAAGGCAATGGCTCTGGAGGACGCCCCGATGAACCTCTCCGACCTCAACAAAATCGCGCTTGCCATGGTCACCCCGGGCAAGGGCATCCTCGCCGCCGACGAATCCTCCGGCACGATCAAGAAGCGCTTCGACGCCATCAAGGTCGATTCGACCGAGGACAATCGCCGCGACTATCGCGAGATGCTGTTCCGCTCGCAGGAGGCGATGAGCAAGTACATCTCCGGCGTCATCCTCTACGACGAGACGATCTGGCAGAATGCCAAGGACGGCACGCCGCTGGTCAAGCTGATCGAGCAGGCCGGCGCGATCCCCGGCATCAAGGTCGACGAGGGCACGCAGCCTTTGCCGAACTGCCCGGGCGAACTCGTCACCGTCGGCCTCGACAAGCTCGCCGAGCGGCTGAAGAAATATTACGAGCGCGGTGCGCGCTTTGCGAAATGGCGCGCCGTGATCGATATCGGGCCGCGAATCCCGACCCAGACCGCGGTCCGCGTCAACGCGCATGCGCTGGCGCGCTACGCCGCGTTGTGCCAGGCCGCGCAGATCGTGCCGATCGTCGAGCCCGAGGTGCTGATGGACGGTGATCACGACATCGACCGCTGCTACGAGGTGACGCAGCGCGTGCTGAACCGCACCTTCCAGGAATTGCGGGTGCAGCGCGTCGCGCTCGAAGGCATGATCCTGAAACCGAACATGGCGATCTCGGGCAAGAAGTGCCCGAAACAGGCGCCGGTGCAGGAAGTCGCCGAGAAGACCATCCGCCTGCTCAAGAGCTGCGTGCCGGCCGCGGTGCCCGGCATCGCCTTCCTCTCCGGCGGTCAGAGCGACGAGGAAGCGACCGCCCATCTCGACGCCATGAACAAGATTGGCAATTTGCCCTGGCGGCTGACCTTCTCCTATGGCCGTGCGCTGCAGGCGGCGCCGCAGAAGGCGTGGTCCGGCAAGCCCGACAATGTGCCCGCGGGCCAGCATGCCTTCTCGCATCGCGCCCGGATGAACGGGCTCGCGAGCACCGGCAATTGGGAAGCTGGCCTCGAGAAACAGGCGGCATAGTTGGCGACCAAGCCCGTTCCGCCGCGGCCTGCGCCGCGCCTCTATCTGGCAACGCCGCCGGTCGATGAGCCCGGGCGGCTTGCGGCCGAGCTCACCGAGCTGCTTGCCGCGGCCGATGTCGCGGCCGTGCTGGTTCGGCTGCGCGAGAGCGATCCACGCAGCATGATCTCCACCATCAAGGCGCTGGCGCCTGCGATCCAGAACGCCGGCGCGGCGCTGTTGATCGACGGCCATCCCGATATCGTGGCTCGCGCCGGCGCCGACGGCGCGCATCTGACCGGCATCGCCGCGATGGAAGAGGCGGTGCCGTCGCTGAAGCCCGACCGCATTGTCGGCGTCGGCGGGCTCGCGACCCGCCACGATTCCATGGCCGCAGGCGAAGCTGGTGCCGACTATGTGCTGTTCGGCGAGCCCGACGCCAACGGACAGCGGCCCTCGCGCGAGGCGATCGCCGAGCGGCTGGAATGGTGGGACGAATTGTTCGAGCCGCCCTGCATCGGCTTTGCAACCTCGCGCGAGGAAGCCGAGGCGTTCGCGGCGGCTGGCGCGGATTTCGTGCTGGTCGGAGACTTCATTTGGTCCGATCCGCGCGGCGCCAAGGCGGCGCTCGTCGAGATCGGCGACGCGATGGCTCAGGCGCATGCCGGCGCATTCGGCAAGGCCAAGGCCGACGGAAAGGCCGAGGGATGACGCCGGAATGAAATGCCTGCGTCCGATAGGTATTGCGCTCGGCTGCACGATGCTGGCGAGCGGCGCGATGGCGCAGCTCTCGATCACGCCGCCGGCCCAGACGCCGGCGCCCGCGAAGAAGGAGGCTGCGAAGCCGAAGGTGCATTCGCCGGTCGCGAAGAAGCCGACGCCCAAGCCCGCCGCCTCCGCGACGCCGAAGCCTGCCGCATCTCCGACGCCCTCTCCGACCCCGACCCCGACCCAGGCCGTCGACGATCCCAATGTCGACCTCGTCTACGGCGCCTATCAGCGCGGCATGTACAAGACCGCGTTCGACCTCGCGACCGTGCGCGCGCAGAACAACAACGATGCCAAGGCCATGACGATGCTGGGCGAGCTCTATGCCAATGGGCTCGGCGTCAAGCGCGACTACGTCAAGGCCGACGAGTGGTACAAGCGCGCCTCCGATGCCGGCGACCGCGAGGCGATGTTCGCGCTCGCCATGATGAAGATCGCGGGCCGCGGCGGCGCGGTCGACAAGGATGCCGCGGTCAAACTGCTGGCGTCGTCGGCCAAGCTCGGCGAGCCCAAGGCGGCCTATAATCTCGCGCTGCTTTATCTCGACGGCCAGACCCTGCCGCAGGACCTCCGCCGCTCCGCCGAGCTCTTGCGCATGGCCGCCGACGCCGGCAGCCCCGAGGCGCAATACGCGCTCGCGACCTTCTACAAGGAAGGCACCGGCGTGCCGAAGGACCTTGAGAAGGCGGCGCGGCTGCTGCAGGCCGCCTCGGTGGCCGACAATGTCGATGCCGAGGTCGAATATGCCATCGCGCTCTACAACGGCTCGGGCACGCCGCGGAACGTGCCGGCGGCGGTGGCGCTGCTGCGCAAGGCGGCCCGGCAGAACAGCGCGATCGCGCAGAACCGCCTCGCCCATGTGCTGGCGACCGGCGCCGGCGCCCCGGTGGACAAGGTCGAGGCGCTGAAATGGCACACGGTCGCCAAGACCGCCGGCAAGGGCGACCCCGATCTCGACGACATCCTCGCCGATATGAGCCCGGAGGACCGCGCCAAGGCCGAGGCAGCCGCGCGAAAATGGATCGGAAACAACGTCAAATGACGCCTTGACGGCGCCACTTCCAGAGGGCACCCAGTCCGAAACCCAGGGCGCCACAGGCCGTTTCCCGTCATCCTGAGGTGCGAGCGGAGCGAGCCTCGCAGGATGCACGGCCCCGAACCGGGCCGCCGATCCTTCGAGACGCGCGTTCCGCGCTCCTCAGGATGACGGGCAGGGTCTTGCCCACGCTGCCCGATCGATTTCCAACGCTCGAAAGCCACCAGCTTCCATCATGCTCTATTCCGCTCTCATCAATGTCATGGTCAAGGCCGCGCGCCGCGCCGGCCGCAGCCTCAAGCGCGACCTCGGCGAGATCGAACATCTCCAGGTGTCGCTGAAGGGGCCGGCGAACTTCGTCTCGCTCGCCGACAAGCGCGCCGAGGAGATGCTCTACACCGACCTCGAGAAGGCCCGGCCCGGCTACGGTTTCCTCGGCGAGGAAGGCGGCAAGCGCGAAGGCAGCGACAAGAGCCACACCTGGATCGTCGATCCCTTGGACGGCACCACCAACTTCCTGCACGGCATCCCGCAATTCGCGATCTCGATCGGGCTCAAGCGCGAGGACACCGTGATCGCCGGCGTGATCTACAATCCCGCCAATGACGAGCTCTATATCGCCGAGCGCGGCAAGGGCGCGTTCCTGAACGACCAGCGGCTGCGCGTCGCCGGCCGCCGCCAGCTCAACGAATGCGTGGTCGCCTGCGGCCTGCCGCATATCGGCCGCGGCAATCACCAGCTCGCGCTGCAGGAGATGGCCGCGCTGCAGACCAAGGTCGCGGGCTTCCGCCGCTTCGGCGCCGCCTCGCTCGACCTCGCCTTCGTCGCCGCCGGCCGGCTCGACGGCTATTGGGAGCGCAATCTGCAGGCTTGGGACGTCGCGGCCGGTCTGCTGATGGTCCGCGAAGCCGGCGGCACCGTCTCCGGCATCCAGGGCAATGACGACCCGCTGCAGACCGGCCACGTCGTCTGCGGCAACGAGTTCGTGCACGGCGAGCTGATCAAGATCCTGAAGCCGCTCGGGCAGTAGCGCGACGGCGCTATTTAATCGTCGTCATCCTCATCATCGTCGTCCTGCCCGTCACGAAATTCAACGCCGGCGGTCAGGCCCTCGATGGTGGTGGCGCCCTTCGCCTTGATCACCCGGCGCGGCGGGACCGCGCTCTCGCTGCGCAACGCCTCCATCAGCTGCTCCGAATGGGTGACGATCCAGATGTCGGCGCGGCGCGACGCCCTGGCGATCAGCCGCGCCAATGGCGCCAGCAGCGATGGATGCAGGCTGGACTCGGGCTCGTTCAGCGCGATGAACGGCGGCAGCCGATAGCCCATGAACACCGCGAGCAGGCAGATATATTTCAGCGTCCCATCGGATAGTTCGTGCGCCTTGAACGGACGCGGCATGTCCGCCTGTTGCAGCTCGAATTCGCACCGTCCATTTTCCGCCCATGCGCGGAGCTCGGCGCCCGGGAACGCATCCTCGATCGCATCCTGCAGATCGCCGGCATCCTGCCTGATCGTGAACAGGGTTGCCAACACGGCAGCCAGATCGTGGCCATCGGCGCTCAGCGAAGGTGTCGTGATCGCGAGACACGGCTTTCGTATCGGCGACGCCGGATCGGTCCGGAAGTCGTGATAGAATCGCCAACTCAGCATTGCATTTCGGATCAGGTCGATCTCGGGACTTCCCTTACCATCCGAAAATCCGGCCAGCGCGGTTTCCGACGGCAGCACCGCATCCTTGTGCTGGCTCCAGGTGCCGTTCTCATCGCGGACACTGACGAGTGAGTTGGTGCGCTCCATCATCAGTATAGTTTTCTTGCCGTGGGTCGCCTCGATCGTTTCGGACTTGATCATCGGCTCACCGGGAAATGCCGCCACGACCGGGCTCGGGAATCCGAGCTCGATGGAATATCTGACGTGGTCGAATCTCACAGCCAACCGCAGACGCGCATCGTCTCCGCGTCTGCGATTGCCGGACCAGAAGACGGAATACAATCCACCCTCGTCGGCGATCGTGCGCGTGATCCGGCCGGTCGCCGCGTCGCGCAGCAGCGACAGGGACTTGTAGAGATTGGATTTGCCGACGCCGTTCTCGCCGACGAAGACGGACAGCGGCTGGATGGGCATGAAGAGCCGCCGGATCGAGCGATAATTCGAGATCGCAATATCGCTCGGCCGCATCGCATGCCCTCAATCCCGGGGTTGCCCAAACGCTCCCCGTACAATCCAGAGCTGCAATCTGGATTGGCCGGCTTGCGAAAGCAAGCCGCTGATCTGAGCAGCACCGATCCCTGATATCAGTGACCGATCCTTGCCGGCGCGGGCGGGCCATACACCTCACCCTGCCCCGGCGCCGTCTCGCGATCACCGGCCAGCACGCGCTGCACGCTGACGAAGAACACTGGCACCAGCAGCAGCGCGAGGATCACCACCGCGATCATGCCGCCCATCACCGACGTGCCGAGCGCCTGCTGGCTGGCGCCGCCGGCGCCGGTCGCGATCGCCATCGGCAGCACGCCGCAGACGAAGGCCAGACCGGTCATCAGAATCGGGCGGAATCTGAGACTGCACGCCTCGATGGTCGCCTCGACGAGCGGCTTGCCCTGCGCACGCAGATCCTTGGCGAACTCGATGATCAGGATCGCGTCCTTGGCGGCAAGGCCGATGATGGTGATCAGGCCGACGGTGAAATAGACGTCGTTGGACAGCCCGCGCATCGTCGCCGCCACCACCGCGCCGAGAATGCCGAGCGGAATGGTGAGCAGCACCGCGAGCGGAATGGTCCAGCTCTCATAGAGCGCGGCCAGCAAGAGGAACACCACCAGCACCGACAGCGCGAGCAGGAACGGCGCCTGCGAGCCCGACAGCTTCTCCTGCAGCGACTGGCCGGTCCATTCATAGCCGAAGCCGCGCGGCAGCTTGTCGGCGAGCCGCTCCATTTCGGCGATCGCATCGCCCGAGGTGAAGCCGGGCCGCGCCTCGCCGGAGATGCGCACCGCCGGATAGTAGTTGAAGCCCGCGATCTGCGTCGGCCCCTTCGTCCACTCGATGGTGGCGAAGGCCGAGAACGGCACCAGCTGGCCGCGGCTGTTCTTGACGTTGTAGTTGAGGATGTCGTCCGCATTCATGCGGCTGGTCTTGTCGGCCTGCACGATGACGCGCTGCATGCGCCCGCGGTTCGGGAAGTCGTTGATGTAGTTCGAGCCGAGATTGGTCGAGATCGTGTTGTTGATGTCCTCGAAAGTGACACCGAACGCGCCGGCCTTCTCGCGGTCGATCATCAGATTGACCTGCGGCGCCGGCGGTAGGCCTTCGACATAGACCTTCTGCAGGATCGGGCTGGCATTGGCCTCCGCGATCAGGCGATCGGACGCGGCGATCAGCGCCGAATAGCCCTTCTGGCCGCGGTCCTGCAGGCGGAACGAGAAGCCCGAGGAGTTGCCGAGGTTGTCGATCGGCGGCGGCTGCAGCGCCGAGATCCGGGCGTCGCGGATCGACGACAGGTCGCGGTTGATGTCGGCGACGATGGCGGCAGCCGAATCCTTCGGGCCGCGCTCCGACCAGTCCTTCAGGGTGATGAAGGCCTGCGCGGTGTTCATGCCCTGGCCGAGGAAGCTGAAGCCGGTGAGGAACGTGACGTTCTCGATGCCGGCGCGGTCCTTGAGGTATTTCTCGACCTGCTCGACCGCAGCTTCGGTCCGGGCATAGGACGACTCCGACGGCGTCTGCACGTCGGTCGTGATGAAGCCCTGGTCGTCGACCGGCAGGAAGCCGCCCGGCAGCCGCACGAAGCCGTAGGCGACGCCGAGGAACAGCACGAGGTAGATCAGCATCAGGCGGCCGGTGCGCTTCAGCGAGCCCTGCACGGTGCTGACATAGCCGGCGCGGCTGGTGTCGAGCACGCGGTTGAACCAGCCGAACACGCCCTTGCTGGCATGGCCGTGGCCCTTCTTGACCGGCTTGAGCAGCGTCGCGCACAGCGCCGGCGTCAGCGACAGCGCGAGCAGCGCCGAGAACGCGATCGCCGCCACCATGGTGACCGAGAACTGCCGGTAGATGATGCCGACCGAGCCGGGGAAGAACGCCATCGGCACGAACACCGCCATCAGCACCAGCGTGATGCCGATGATGGCGCCGGTGATCTGCGACATCGCCTTCTTGGTGGCTTCCTTCGGCGGCAGGCCTTCCTCCGCCATGATGCGCTCGACGTTCTCGACCACGACGATGGCGTCGTCGACGAGGATGCCGACCGCCAGCACCATGCCGAACATGGTCAGCATGTTGATCGAGAATCCCGCGATCATCAGCGTGGCGCAGGCGCCGAGCAGCGCCACCGGAACCACGATGGTCGGGATGATGGTGTAGCGAATGTTCTGCAGGAACAGGAACATCACGATGAACACCAGCACCACCGCCTCGACCAGCGTCATCAGGACCTTCTCGATCGAGGCCTTCACGACGGGCGTGATGTTGTAGGGGATTTCGTAGGAGATATTGGCCGGGAAGAAGCGCGACAGCTCCTTCATCTTCGCTTCGACCGCGCTCGCGGTCGCCAGCGCATTGCCCTTCGGCGACAGCAGCACCGAGAGGCCGGCGGTCGGCTTGCCGTCGAGGCGGGTGTTGAACTGATAGCTGAGGCCGCCGATCTCGATCCGCGCGACGTCGCGCAGCCGGACCGTCGAGCCGTCATTGTTGGCGCGCAGGATGATGGCGCCGAACTCGTCGGGCGAGGACAGCTGGCCCTTCACCAGCACCTGCGCGGAAATCTTCTGGGTATCGGTGCTCGGCTCAGCGCCGATGCTGCCGGAGGCGACCTGGGCGTTCTGCGCCGTGATCGCCTTGTTGACGTCGTCGGCGGACAGGCCGTAGCCGACCAGCTTGGCCGGATCGATCCAGATCCGCAAGGACCGCTCCGTCGAATATAGCGTGGCGCGGCCGACGCCGGGGATGCGGCGCACCTCGCCCAGCACGTTGCGGATCATGAAGTCGCCGAGGCCCACTTCATCCAGCGAGCCGTCGGTCGAGTTCAGCGTGATGATCTGCAGCACGGCGGAAGAGGCTTCCTCGACCAGGATGCCCTGCTGGATCACGGCGCGCGGCAGCCGCGCCTCGACGCGCTTGAGGCGGTTCTGCACCTCGACCGAGGCCTGGCTGGTGTCCGTGCCCGGCTTGAAGTTGGCGATGATTTCGACCTGGCCGAGCGAGTCGGAGGTCGATTCGAAGTTCAGGATGTTGGCGGCGCCGTTGAGCTCCTCCTCGATCAGCCGCGTCACGCTGTTGTAGAGGTTCTCCGGTGACGCGCCGGGATAGCTGGTCGAGATCGAGATCGAGGGCGGCGCGATGATCGGATATTGCGCGACCGCGAGCAACGGAATCGAGATCGCGCCGATCAGACAGATGAACAGCGCGACGACCCAGGCGAAGATCGGCCTGTCGATGAAGAAGCTAGGCATGTCGGATCACCGCACTGCGTGCGCGGTCTGGTGCGGATCCGTCGGTGCTGCAGCTGCGTCGACCTCGCGCCAGGCTTGCGGCCGGACCTTGTCGCCGGCGGCGAATTTCTGGAACCCCTCGACGACGACCTTGTCGCCGGCCTTCAGGCCGTCGGTCACGAACCAGGAACCACCCTGCAGCGAGCCGGTGCGCACCGGCTGCACCGCGACGTGATTGTCGGCCTTGACGACGAACACCTCGCTGCCGCCGCCGCCATTGCGTTGGATCGCCTGCTGCGGCACGGCAATCGCATCGCTGTCGATGCCCTGCTCGATCAGCACGCGCACATACATGCCCGGCAGCAGGATGCGATGCGGGTTCGGGAACTCGCCGCGCAACGTCACCTGCCCGGTATAGGCGTCGACCTTGGCGTCGGAGAACAGCAGCTTGCCCGGCAGCGGGTAGATCGAGCCGTCGTCGAGCACGAGGCGCACCTTCATCGCGTCGGGCGCGATACGGTCGAGATCGCCGCTCTCGAAGGCACGGCGGAGCTGGTTCATCTCGGTCACCGACTGCTGGAAGTCGGCGTAGATCGGATCGAGCTGCTGGATGGTCGCAAGGCTCGCGGCGTCGTTCTGCACGACGAGGGCGCCCTCGCTGACCAGCGCAGCGCCGATGGTGCCGTCGATCGGCGCGCGGATCGTGGCGTAATCCAGATTGAGCTTGGCGCGCGCGACTTCGGCCTCGCGGCCCTGCACGTCGGCTTCGGCCTGCTTCAGCGTCGCGATCGCCTTTTCGTTCTCGGCTTCCGGCGCCGCACGCTGGCTGGTCAAGGTGGCGATACGGCGGGCTTGCAACGCGGCCTGTTCGAGCACGGCCTTGGCGCGCGCCAGCGCCGCCTCGGTCGACTGCAATTCGACTTCGAACGGGCGCGGATCGATCTGGTACAAGGGATCGCCGACCTTCACCTCGCTGCCCTGATGGAACATGCGGTTGACGACGATGCCCGAGACGCGCGGGCGGACCTCGGAAACACGGGTCGGAGCGATGCGGCCCGGCAGCTCGCGCAGCATCGCGCGCGCCTGCGGCTTCACGGTGACGACACTGACGTCCGGCTCGGGTGCTTGTACGGCGGCGGTTGCGGTGTTCGGCTCGTCGCAGCCAGCAAGCAGTGGCGCGATGGCAGCCAGCATCAATGCAATGCATGCCGATTGCGCGCGAAGTCCAGACATTGAGATAATCGCCCCTGAAAGGTTTGAACAAACGAACGGCGGTGTCACGGCGACACCGCTCGTGTTGCTGCGATGAAAATAAAATCTGCTTGCTGCGACGCAATGCGTTTTTCGGCGGCTCAATGTCACAGAACGCTATCACCCTGATTTCGCGGCATCTTTTACCTTGTCACCGCATTGTGAGCGGGTTCCATCGCAGGCTGTGGGAATGCGTTAAGGTCTGCGTGAGCGGGAACTCCGCCATTTTGCCTGCGCAGAATGCCGCACCTCGCAACACCGAGACGATTGGACCGAATCACCGCGGGCCGCGCACGCCTCGTCCGAGGGCGCGTGCAAACCGACCTCATCTCGCGATTGACGGGTGGGACGCGCAGCTCTGTGGATGGCGATCCGCCGACCGGTCGGAAAGCCGTGCAAAGCGGCAACGGCCCACGAGATTCCAACCCAAGGTGCTGTTTGCTGCCCTTGGAATCGGCTTTCCTCACTTTGCCGCTGTGCCATATTGCTGAAAGATGCGGCCTTCGCGAACGGATGACCCGGCAATGCCCCCTTCCCGCTCCGACATGGAGATCGAATTGAGCAAGCTGTCCTCGCCCCGGATCTTCCTGCTGCGGATGCTGGTGTTCCTGGTGCTCTGCGGCCTGGTCGGGGTCGTGCTGTACAAGCAGATCGTCACCGCCTTCTTTGCCAATCCGGGGCTGAACGCCCTGATCGGGGCGGTGCTGCTGATCGGCATCATCCTGGCGTTCCGCCAGGTGATCCGGCTCTATCCCGAGGTCGCCTGGGTCAACAATTTCCGCATCGCCGATCCCGGCCTTGCGATCGAGCGCCGCCCGACGCTGCTTGCCCCGATGGCCGCGATCCTCGGCGGCGAACGCTCGGGGCGGATGTCGATCTCGCAGCAGACCATGCGGCATCTGCTCGATTCGATCGCAACCCGCCTCGACGAAGCCCGCGACATCTCGCGCTACATGACCGGCCTGTTGGTGTTCCTCGGCCTGCTCGGCACGTTCTGGGGCCTGATCGAGACGGTGGGCTCGGTCGGCAAGGTGATCGACGGGCTCAAGGTCGGCGGCGACTCCGGCGCGCTGTTCGATACGCTCAAGGAGGGCCTCGCCGCGCCGCTCGGCGGCATGGGCATCTCGTTCTCGTCCTCGCTGTTCGGCCTTGCCGGCTCGCTGATCCTCGGCTTCCTCGACCTGCAGTCGAGCCAGGCCCAGAACCGCTTCTACACCGACCTCGAGGACTGGCTCGCCGGCACCGTGCGCGGCATTTCCGGCGATGAAGCCGGCGTTTCCGGTAACATGCAGGGCGCGATCGACCGGCTCCGCGCCGCGCTCGAGGAAGGCGGCGGCGGCCGCAGCACCACGGCCGCGATGGCCAATCTTGCCGAGGCGATCCAGGGGCTGGTTGCGCATATGCGCACCGAGCAGCAGATGATCCGGGAATGGGCCGACGGCCAGGGCGAGCAGAACCGCGAGATCAAGCGGCTGCTCGAACGCCTCGCCCGCCAGCCCGAGAAGAGCTAGCCGGGGAGCAAGCCCAAGGAGAAACCCATGGCCCTCGCCCGCTCGCGCCGCAGCGAATCCGGCTTCAACTACTGGCCCGGCTTTGTCGACGCATTGTCGACGCTGGTGCTGTCGATCGTGTTCCTGCTGTCGGTGTTCCTCGTCGTGCAATTCTTCCTGTCGCAGGAGGTCACCGGCAAGGACAAGGCTCTGGAACAGCTCACCGCCAAGATCGCCCAGCTCAACGACCTGCTGTCGCTGGAGAAGCTCTCCAAGCTGACGCTCGACGACCAGGTGGCGCAGCTGCGCGCCGGGCTTGCTTCCGCGGAAGGCGAGCGCGACCGCATGAAGGGGCTCTATGAGGGGCTCGCGAGTTCCGGCAGCGACGCGCAGGGCCGCGCCAACGAGCTCAACAAGGCGCTGGAGTCCGAGAAGGCCGTATCGTCGCGCGCACTGGCGCAGATCGAGCTGCTGAACCAGCAGATCAGCGCCCTGCGCCGCCAGCTCGCCGCGCTCGAAGAGGCGCTCGACGCCTCCGAGAAACGCGACAAGGAATCGCAGAACCGCATCGCCGATCTCGGCCAGCGCCTCAATGTTGCGCTGGCGCAGCGGGTGCAGGAACTGTCGAAATACCGCTCGGAATTCTTCGGCCGGCTGCGTGCGATCCTCGGCAACCGTCCCGATATCCGCGTCGTCGGCGACCGCTTCGTGTTCCAGTCGGAAGTGTTCTTCGACACCGGCCAGGCGACGCTGCTGCCCGAGGGCAAGACCGAGCTCGAAACGGTCGCGAGCGCGCTGATCGATCTCGACAAGCAGATCCCACCCGAGATCGCCTGGGTGCTGCGCGTCGACGGCCACACCGACGTGCGGCCGATCAACAGCCCGCTGTTCAAGTCGAACTGGGAATTGTCCTCGGCGCGCGCGATCTCGGTGGTGCAGTACCTGGTCTCGCTCGGCGTGCCGGCGCAGCGTCTGGTCGCCGCAGGCTTCGCCGAATTCCAACCGCTCGACACCGCGCAGACCGAAGACGCCTACAAGCGCAACCGCCGCATCGAGCTGAAGCTGACGGAGAAGTAGGGTCGCCGCAGTCAACCAGTCCGGCGCTCACCATCCGTCGTCCCGGCGAAAGCCGGGACCCATAACCACAAGCCTGTGTTGTTGAAGTGAGCTGTGGCCCCAACGTCGTGCAACAACGAGCATTCGTGGTTATGGGTCCCGGGTCAAGCCCGGGACGACACCGAGTATGCGGCACAACCTGCATCCACATCGTCGTCCTGGCGAAAGCCAGGACCTATAACCACCGCAGTTGATCATGGACGAGATCGTGGCCCCAGCGTCGCGCAACAATTGAGATTTGGGGTAATGGGTCCTGGCTTTCGCCAGGACGACATTGAGTGTGTGGCGCGGTCCGTGAGTCACACATCCGCATTCTCGCGACATGAATGTCCAAACTTCATGCCGAAAGATCCGCAACGACCGGCGAGGCGTCGCCGCGATCGGTCGAGACCCTTCATTACACGGATATTTGCTTCGTTCTGGCGAGGCGTTCGGGAACGCATCAAATGCGGCTGACGTTATGTTGGTATCGCAATCTCGCGGGCTTGGCGGATATTTCGTCTCCGTCGCGGCTGTGCCTGTCGCTCAAGCCTCACCGCGCCATCTCGGACCTGCAAATGCTCAAGACCAAATTCGCCATCATCATCGCCGCCGGCCTCATCCTCGCACCGGCCCAGCTTCTCGCGCAGAACACCGGCGGCACCCCGCTGCCGCCGAGGCCAGGCGACCGCGCCGCGCCGTCGAACGGCGTCGGCGGCACGGCGCTCCCGACCCAGTCCGGCCAGCGCGTCGCACCGTCTTCCGGCACCGGCGGCGGCAGCGCCGCACCGGCGCTTCCGGGAGGCCCGACCGGCACCACCGGCAATGCCGACACCCCGCAGCGGCGATGACGTGAGCCACGCTTGCGGGACGTCCTGGCGTGAACAATTGAACGCGCAACCGATGCGATCGGCGATGTCTGCGCCGACGTCCCTTCGAACATTGATTGACGAAACGCCGCGCTAGGTCGCGCCGGCTGGCTCCGCGGCCGGTTCAACCGGCTCGACTTCGGCGGTCACGAATCTGAGCCCGTAGGTCTTGCCGCGACGCCAGACCACCTCGCAAGGATAGCGCTTGGCGTGATCGGCGAGCAGGGTCAGCGCGAGGCGGTCCTTCACCTCGAACTCGACCTCGGTCGTGATCTTGGCGCCGCCGGGCGAGATGTCGACCGCGGTGCATTCGCGCTCGGTCACGCCATCATCGACCGTGATCCAGGCCGCACGATTATTGAGCTGGCGCCGCGGCTCGCGACTGACCTTGATCCGTGCTCCATTGCTCGCCATCGTCGCCGTCCTTGAAGCCGTTGGTCATTGAAAGACATTGCACACCGCGCACGTCGATCGACGCGCCCGGCACAGAACCGCAGCGGCCACAATGCCCGCCCCCCGTAAAGTCCGGCTTAGCGCGATCGCTTGAACTTTACCGGAATCTTGACGGGGCTTTTAGCGAACAGGGATTCTACAATTCCATCAGCGGGATACCGGCCGCGTCGGCAGCCATCGGCTTGACACGGAGACCGCACTGTTGGTGAAGTGGCGGCCGTGGCCTTGGCCACATCCCTGCAACAAGAGCGCTTCAAGCCGCCTTTTCCGACGGAAACGACCCATGCTGATCCCCCTCGCCGACGTGCCGCGCTGGTATGCCGAACGCAAGCCCACGGATGCGATCGCCATCAGTCATGGCGCTGATGCGTTGACCTGGCTCGAGCTCGAGCGGCGCGCCAATGCACGGGCGCGCGCCTTCGCCGCCAAGGGCGTCAAGCCCGGCGACTTCGTCGCGATCGGGCTGCCCAACAGCAACGCGTTCTTCGAGACGACCTTCGCGGTGTGGAAGTGCGGCGCGACGCCGACCTCGCTGTCATGGCGGCTGCCGCGCGGCGAGGCCGCTGCGGTGCTCGAGATTCTGAAACCGTCGCTCGTGGTCGGCGGCGAGCCCGACTGGAATGCGCCGAATTCGCTGCCGGTGAATTTCGTGCCGGATGGATTCTCCGGGGAACCGCTCGATGCGCCGGTCGCGCGCTACTGGAAGGCGATGACGAGCGGCGGCTCGACCGGACGGCCGAAGGTGATCCTCGATCACAACCCCGCGGTGATCGAGACCACGGCCGAGGCGACGCTTGGCATCGCGCGCGACACCTCGCTGCTCAATCCAGGGCCGCTCTATCACAATGCGCCATTCATCCTCTCGCACTTTGCGCTGTTCGGGGGCGGAAGGGTCACCGGCATGGTGAAGTTCGACGCCGAGGAGACGCTGCGACTGATCGAGCGCGAGCGCGTGCAGTGGGTGAATTTCGTGCCGACCATGATGCACCGGATCTGGGCGCTGCCCGAGGAGGTTCGCAGCCGCTACGACGTCTCCAGCCTGAATATCGTGTTTCACATGGCGGCTCCGATGCCGCCCTGGCTGAAGGAGAAATGGATCGAATGGCTCGGCCCCGAGCGGATCTGGGAGCTCTATGGCGGCACCGAGCGGCAGGGTGCCTGCGTGATCTCGGGCGTCGAATGGATGGCGCACAAGGGCTCGGTCGGCAAGATCGGCGAGACCGCGAAGCTGCGGATCATCGGCGAGGACGGCAACGACGTCGCGCCCGGCGAGACCGGCGAAATCTATTTCCTGCCCAATGACGGCGCCGGCTCGACCTATCACTATCTCGGCGCCGCGCCGAAGCGGCGACCGGACGGCTGGGAATCGCTCGGCGATATCGGCCGGCTCGATGAGGAGGGCTACCTCTATCTCGGCGACCGGCTCGCCGACATGGTGCTGCGCGGCGGCGCCAACATCTATCCGGCCGAGGTCGAGGCCGCGGTCAGCGAGCATCCCGAGGTGCGCTCCTGCGTCGTGGTCGGACTGCCCGATCCGGAATTCGGCCAGCGTGTGCACGCAATCCTCGAGCTCGCCGACAGCGCCGATGCACAAGCGATCGCCGACGGCATGGGCGATTTCCTGAAGGACCGGCTCAGCCGCTACAAGCATCCGGAAAGTTTCGAGCGCGTCGGCACCGCGCCGCGCGACGATTCCGGAAAGGTTCGCCGCACCATGCTGCGCGACGAGCGCGCCGCGTGGATCAAGGACAACCGTGCCTTCCGCATCATGCCGGCGCGTGCGGCAAAAACCGAATAGGTTCAATTATCTTGCGAGGGGCAGGTCTGCACGCCACATGAGCTGTGCAGGCGGCCCTGCAAGGTATATCATTCCATCTTCCCTGCCGGCAGAACCTCGGTCTACCTTGAGGTTCCAGCGCCCTGCACGCCAGGAGATCCCTTGATGCCCTCCACGACCGAATGGAAAGTGCCCGCGGCCTTTCAGCCTCGCCCCGAAGATTACCGCTACGATCTCGATCGCGCGCTGATGAGTGTGGTCGGGCTGCATTCGATCATTCCGCCGGATGCTTTCAGCGCCGAGACGCTCGGCACCGAGCGCGCCGGCAATGGCGTCCTGATCGACGACGGGCTGGTGCTGACCATCGGCTATCTGATCACTGAAGCCGCCACGGTGTGGCTGCATCTCGGCGACGGCCGCGCGGTCGAGGGCCACGCGCTCGGCTTCGATTTCGAATCCGGCTTCGGCCTGGTGCAGGCGCTCGGCCGGGTCGATCTCGAACCGCTGCGGATCGGCTCGTCCGCGGCGACGCAGGTCGGCGACAATGTGGTGCTCGGCGGCGCCGGCGGCCGCACGCGCTCGGTCGCAAGCCAGATCGCGGCGAAGCAGGAATTCGCCGGTTATTGGGAGTATCTGCTGGACGAGGCGATCTTCACCTCTCCGTCGCATCCGAACTGGGGCGGCACCGGACTGATCAACAATGCCGGCGAGCTGATCGGCATCGGCTCGCTGCAGCTCGAACGCGAGCGCTCGGGCCACGCCGAGCATGTCAACATGATCGTGCCGATCGACCTGCTCAATCCGGTGCTGGACGATTTGCGCAAGTTCGGCCGGGTCGACAAGCCGGCGCGGCCGTGGCTCGGCATGTTCACGACCGAGATCGACAACCGCCTCGTGGTGGTCGGCGTCGCCAGCAAGGGACCGGCGGCGCGCGCCGAACTGAAGACCGGCGACGTGATCCTCGCCGTCGACGGCGACAAGGTGACGAGCCAGGCCGGCTTCTACCGCAAGCTCTGGTCGCTCGGCGCGGCCGGCGTCGACGTGCCGCTGACCATCTATCACGAGGGCGTCACCTTCGACGTCACGCTGACCTCGATCGACCGCATAAAGCTGTTGAAGGCGCCGCGGCTGCATTGATGATCTTCGGACCGATCCCTTTCTCTTCACCTCTCCTGCTTGCGGGGGAGGTCGCATTGCATCGCAGATGCAATGCGGGTGGGGGCTCTTTCCATGCAACGGTTCTCGCTTGCAGTGCGTCTGCGGCCACGAATCAAGCTCTCCTCTTCAAGCTCTAACCATCAAAGGACAGCAGCGATGAGCGAGGCGGTGGTTGACGACATCGTGGCCGTGCTGCCGCCGCTGCTGCAGACGCTGGAGTCGCTGTCCTTCGTCGCCCGCAACCTCAACCCGCCGGATTTCGATCGGGTGATGCAGATCGCGGGTGAACCGGAGGAGGCCTTGCAGGCGGTGCGGCCGCGGCTTGCCGATTGGCCGGAGAAATTCGCGCACATCAAGACCGCGCTGGAAGCCGCGATCGAACCGGCGCTGTCAGGCTATGCCGGCCTGCGCGCGGTGCAGAACGGCGAAGGCGATCTGGTCAGCGTGTTCCGCGCGCTGCGCTATCTGCCGCGGGCGCAGGAGGCGCTCTATCCCTTGACCGAGCTGCCGCCGGTCAGCGGTTTCTTCGTCGCGCCCGATCTGCGCGAGGATACCGAGCTGCAGGCGAAGCTCGCCGCCAAGCCCAACGCCGACACCGGCATCTTCCATGAGCGCAACGAGCCGGGCAGCCGCGGCGGCTTCTCGATGTACGTGCCGGAATACTACACGCCCGATCGCACATGGCCGCTGGTGATGGCGCTGCATGGCGGCAGCGGCAACGGCCGCGGCTTCCTGTGGAGCTGGCTGCGCGACGCGCGCAGCCGCGGCGCCATCCTGGTGGCGCCGACCGCGACCGGCCAGACCTGGGCACTGATGGGCGAGGACAGCGACACGCCGAACCTCAACCGCATCCTCGACCAGGTGCGTGCGCGCTGGAAGATCGACGAGACGCGCATGCTGCTGACCGGCATGAGCGACGGCGGCACCTTCAGCTATGTGAGCGGCCTCGACGGCGCCTCGCGCTTCACGCATCTGGCGCCGGTTGCGGCGACCTTCCATCCGCTGATGGCGGAAATCGCCGACGCGGAGCGACTGCGCGGCTTGCCGATCTTCATCACCCACGGCCGGCTCGACTGGATGTTTCCGGTGCAGACCGCGCGGCAGACCCAAGGCCTGCTGTCGGCCGCCGGCGCCAAGGTGATCTATCGCGAGATCGACGATCTCAGCCACACCTATCCGCGCGAGATCAATGCGGAGATCATGCAGTGGCTGAATAGTGAATGAGAGCAACGGCACTCAAAGGACTCTCTCCCCGTCACCCCCGCGCAAAGGCTTTGCCTTTGTCGCTGGAGGAGCGCGAAGCGCGTCTCGAAGGGTCGACGGCCCCGCTGCGGCCGCGCGGCTGCATCGGGGCCGTGCATCCTTCGAGACGCGCTTCGCGCTCCTCAGGATGACGGTGACGGGTGGGGCCGCGCGGGCGCTACTCTTCAACCCAGACAACGTTACTGGTTATCTCGCGGCCTGAGCAGGTCGGAGAAGCCGACCCGGTGCAGCATCTCGTTGCGGACGCGGTCGATCACGCCGAATGCGACTTCGGCACCGTCCTGGGTCGGATCGATGTGGACGCGGAACGGCCGCTTGCCGAACGGTGTGTCGACCACCTTGACGATCGCATCCGCAACCAGCGACGCGTCGGCATCCTCGGGCACGATCGCCGCGAACGCCTTCATGATCTCCTCGCCGAAGCCGGCATAGGGACCGGCCTCGTATTCGGCGACGCGGGCCTCGTCGGCCGGACGGCCGGAATGCGCAAAGTGGTTGGTGCCGCCGGTGAAGGCGCCGGGCACGATGATTGAGGTCTCGATGCCCCAGCGCGACAGCTCGCGGGCATAGATCACGGCCATCGCATCCATGCCGGCCTTGGCCGCGAAATACGGCGCGAGATAGGGCGGCGTGCCGCCTGCCGAAGAGCTGCTCGACACCCAGACCACGAGTCCCCTGCCCTGCTTGCGCAGCTGCGGCAGCGCCGCGCGATTGACGCGCTGGGTCGACAGCACGTTGACGTCGTAGAGCTCGGCAAGCTGCTCGGGCGTGAACGCCTCCGCCGGGCCGAACACCATGTGGCCGGCATTGTGCATCACGACGTCGAGGCGACCTTCCTCGGCGACGATCTGCGCAATCGCCGCATCGACCGACGCCTGCGAACCGACATCGAGCTCGAGCGAGCGCAGGTCGACCTTGTTGTCGCGCGCGAACTCCTCGATATCGGCGACCGCGGCGGCGTTGCGGCCGGTGGTGTGGCGCATCGAGGCGTAGACGCTGTGGCCGGCCCTGGCGAGCGCGTTGGCGGTGAGGCGGCCGAAGCCGCTCGAAGCGCCGGTGATGACGATGACCTGTTTCATGACAAATATCCTTGTGAAGTCGGTTGAATGCGCGTCGGGTTGGAGATGTGCGGGCGTCAGACCAGGCCGCCATTGGCGCGCAGCGTCTGGCCATTGATCCAGGAGCCGTCGGGGCCGGCGAGGAACGACACGACAGAGGCGATGTCATCGGGCGTGCCGAGCCGCTCCAGCGGGACCATTCTGGCGAAGCGGTCGATCAGTTCGTCCGACTTGCCGTGCAGGAACAGGTCGGTCGCGGTCGGCCCGGGCGCGACCGCATTCACGGTGATGCCGCGGCCGCGCAATTCCTTGGACAGGATCGCGGTCAACGACTCGATCGCGGCCTTGGTCGCGACATAGATGCCGTAGGTCTCGAGCCTGGTGCCGACGACGCTGGTCGAGAAGTTGACGATGCGTCCGCCGTTGCGCAGCCGGCGCGCCGCCTCGCGCATGGTGTTGAAGCTGCCCTTCAAATTGACCGCGACCTGCTGGTCGAACGCAGCATCGTCGCTGTCGGCGATCTTGCCGAGCTTCATGATGCCGGCATTGTTGATCAGCACGTCGACGCCGCCGAAGGCGGCTTCCGCCGCGTCGAACATGCCGCGCACCGCGCTGGCATCGCTGACATCGGCCTTCGCGGTCAGCGCCCGGCCGCCGGCGGCCTCGATCCTGTCGGCCAGCGCCTGCGCCGGCTTGGCGTCGCCTGAGTAGTTGATGACGACGGTGAAGCCGTCCTTGGCGAGGCGTTCGGCAACCGCCGCGCCGATCCCGCGCGAGGCACCCGTCACCAGGGCTACCTTGTTGGTTTGGTTGGTCATTTTAGTCTCCCATCGGGTTGTGCGGCCGCGCCGCGTTCGATGGAGGGACGCTACGCCTTGGCATCCACCGGATAATCACGCATGATCTGACATCACTATTCGTTATTGTCGGACAATAGATGGACCGTTTCGACGCGATGCGCGTGTTCACCCGGGTGGTCGAGCGGCGCAGCTTTTCGCTCGCCGCCGACGATCTGGGGCTGCCGCGCTCGACGGTAACGGACGCGGTGAAGGGCCTGGAGGCGCGGCTCGGCGTGCGGCTGCTCGAGCGGACCACGCGCACGGTGCGCCCGACGCTCGACGGCGAGGCACACTACCGCCGCTGCCTGTCGCTGATCGCGGACCTCGAAGACGCCGAGGGTGCGTTCGGCGGCGCGCGGCCGAAGGGACTGCTGCGGCTCGAGGTGCAGGGCACGCTGGCGCGGCACTTCCTGCTGCCGAACCTGCCGGGCTTCCTCGCCGAATATCCCGACATCGAGATCAACATGAGCGAGAGCGACCGCTGGGTCGATCTGATCCGCGAAGGCGTCGACTGCGTGCTGCGCTTCGGCAAGCTGCCCGACAGCGACATGATCGCGCGGCAGGTCACGATGCTGGAGCGGCTGACTTGCGCGACGCCGGATTATCTTGCGCGCTTCGGCACGCCGGTCGATCCGTTCGCACTCGACGGCCATCGCATGATCGGCATCCGCTCGCTGACCACCGGACGTCTGCGGCCGATGGAATTCGTGATCGACGGCGTGCTGAAACAGTTTCCGCTGCCTGCGCCGATGTCGGTGACCGGCCCTGAGAGTTATCTGGCGAGCGCCAAACTCGGTCTCGGCCTCGTGCAGGTGCCGCGCTTCCATGCCGAAACCGATCTCGCCAGCGGAACGCTGCTCCCGGTGCTGCAGCAATGTCCGCCGCCATCGGTGCCGGTAAACCTGCTCTATCCGCGCAACCGCCAGCTCTCGCCGCGCGTGCGCGTGTTCATCGAGTACGTGATGCGGGCGTTCGCGCGCAGCTGATCGATCGCCGGAACCACACCGAGCCCCACAACGTTATGCTTCCGACACCGGAGGGATTGAGCGATGCGGACCTTTTTCGGCATGATTTTGGGCGCGCTGCTGCTGATATGCGGCGTTTATGTCTATGACTCGATGCGGACGTCGAGCGTCGCCAATGGCGAGGTGGCGCAGGACACGCGCACCATCGTCAATTGGGACGTCGCGGCGCATGACTGGAACCTGCTGAAGACGCGCACCCGCGAGCAGTGGGACAAGATCGCGGCGAAGTAACGATTGCTTTCAAGCCGACACAAAAGCAGATGGCCTCTCCGGCGCCGGAGAGGCCATTTTCGTCGCAGGAAGCGCGATCAATTCTGCTCGGTCTTGCGGCCCATATTGGCCTTGCGGGCGTCGGCGATCACCTGCTCGAACTGATCCATGCTGAGCACGCCCGGCACGCGGTACTTGCCGACGATGAATGACGGCGTGCCGTTGAAGCCGAACGCCAACGCCTGCTCATTGTTGCGCGAAAGGATCGCGTCGATCGTCTTGGCGTTGGCGTCGTGATCCTTCTTCAGCCGGTCCATGTCGAGGCCGGCGCCCGAAAGCAATTCGGCGATGCGCGGCTCGGTGATGCGCGAATTGACCGAGATCATCGCCTCATGCGCGACGTCGAACTTGTCCTGGTACTTCGCCGCCAGCGCCATCCGCGCCGCGACCTTGGAGACCGGCCCGAGGATCGGCCAATCCTTCAGCACGAGGCGGACCTTGCCGTCGTCCTGCACCACCTGGCGCAGTTCCGGCGCAAGCTTGCGGCAATACGGGCAGTTGTAATCGAACCATTCGACGATGGTGATGTCGCCCTTGGGATTGCCGATCACCGGAATATCCCGATCGCGCAGCACCTGCTCCTCGGTCAGGACATTGTCGTCCTCGGCGCGCGCGGCTCCCCCGGCCACGAGCGCGATGCCGGCACCGATCAGGCCGAGCACGTTGCGGCGGGTGGCACCGGCGTTGATCAGGGGCGATTTCGTCAATTGGGTCATGGCTGGCTTTCGCAAGGGCTCGTCGCCCTTCTACGTTCAGGACACATTGATGTTACGCAGCAGCATATAGATCGCCACCACGATAATCACAGCCGCAAACACGATATTCAGCGCGCCGCGCCGTTCCGACAGGTGGCGGGCGCCGCTCGTGCCGAGCAGGCCGCCCGCGATGCCGCCGGCGACGAATAGCCCCGCCAGGCCCCACGACACCAGCCCGGACCACGCATAGCTCAGGGCCGTGGTCATGCCGAAGGCGGTGACGGCCACCAGCGAGGAACTCACCGCGTTCATGATCGGCATCCCGGTCGCCAGCATCAGGGCCGGCACGATCAGGAAGCCGCCGCCGATGCCGAAGAAGCCGGACATGGTTCCGGTGGCAAGCCCGAGGCCGATGATCGCGGGCATGTTGGACATCGAGATCTTGACGTCGGTCAGCCCGACCCGCGCGCGGCTCTTCAGCATCAGGCCCGCGATCACCAGCATCACCAGCGAGAACAGCGCGAGCAGCTTCTGCCCCTCCAGCATCTTGCCGAGGATCGAGCCGCCGAACGCGCCCAGCATGCCCGACAGCGCGAACACCAGCGCGCAGGACCAGATCACGGTGCCGCCGCGGGCGTGGTTGGAGAGATTGACCGCGGCGTTGGCAGCGACCGCGATCGCCGACGTGCCGATCGCGACATGCGGCTCCGGCACGCCGACCACATAGACCATCAGCGGCACGGCAAGGATCGAGCCGCCGCCGCCGACCAGGCCCAGCGAAAAGCCGACCAGCATGCCCGATGCCAGCCCAAGCATGCTTTGAGTTGCGGAGAACACCAAGGGGAACAGACTCGCGTTTGAGGCGGCGACCCTAGAAGGATTTGCTGCTCAACGCCATACCAATAGCACAAAACTGCCCTGCAGCCGGGATTAGCGCAGCAGATATGTCACGGCCAGCGGCACCAGCAGCGAGGTGACCAGCGCATTCAGGCTCATCGCGATCCCGGCAAACACGCCGGCGACCTCGTCGACCTGGAAGGCGCGCGCGGTGCCGATGCCATGGGCGGCGATGCCCGCCGCAAAGCCGCGGGCGCGAAAGTCGGTGATGCCGGTGAAGTTCATCAGCGGCGTGACGATGATCGCTCCCATGATGCCGGTGAGGATCACCGACACCGCGGTCAGCGAGGGATCGGCATGCAGCGACTCGCTGATGCCCATCGCAACGCCGGCGGTGACCGATTTCGGCGCCAGCGACAGGATGACGTCGCGCGGCAGCCCGAACGCCTGCGCCAGCAGCACCACCGAGACGATCGCCGTCAGCGAGCCGATCGCGAGCGCAACCAGCATCGGCAGGATCGCCGCTGCGACCCGCCTGCGGTTCTCGTAGAGCGGCACCGCGAGCGCCACCGTCGCCGGCCCGAGCAGGAAGTGCACGAACTGCGCGCCGGCAAAATAGGTGGTGTAGGTGGTCCCGGTTAGCAGCAGGAACACGCCGATGATCCACACCGAATGCAGCACGGGATTGGCGAGCGGGTGCCGCCTAGTCTTCAGCGACACCGCGTCGGCCACCGCGTAGGTCAACAGTGTCACCGTCAGCCAGAGCAGCGGCGACTGCGAGAGGTAGACCCAGAGCGAGAACGGATTGTCGTTCACGGCCTCTCCTCCTCGCGCGAAAACAAACTGCTCGCCGCAACGAAGGTCGCAACCGTCGCCAGCAGCGTGACGATGACCGACACCGCGAGGATCACCAGGACCGCGATGCCGTGCTCGGCGAGCAGATCGAGCTTTTGCACCACTCCGACGCCGGCCGGAATGAACAGCAGCGAGAGGTTGGCGAGCATGCCGCGGCTCGCGCTCTCGACGCCGTCATCGCCGAGCGGCCCGCGCGCCAGCGCCGGAAAGCGGTCGCGCGCCAGCAGCAGCAACAGCAGCAGCACGAGGCCAACCACCGGACCCGGCACCGGTACCGCCAGCGCGCGCACGGCGACCTCGCCGACCAGCTGGCAGAGCAGGATCAGGCTGAGGCTGGCGATCATGGCAGGAAGCTCGCGCGACGCATCCGCCTATCAGGTCGGTGTGGCGGGAGCTTGTCAATGCGCGGGTCTTGGATGCGTGCGCAGATCTTGGGCGCCGCTTTCGAATACGTCACACCTTTTCAGACCGTCATCCTGAGGTGCGAACGGAGCGAGCCTCGAAGGATGGACGGCCACTAGCCGGGCCGTGCATGCTTCGAGACGCCGCTACGCGGCTCCTCAGCATGACGGGATTAGCCTTCCGCCGCGACCACACGCGGCTCCCGCCGCGCCAGCGCCATCAGCGTGCCGCTCATGGTTGCGACCAGCGTCTCGACGCCGTCCTGGATCGCGTAGGCGCGGCCGTCGCAGACCGTCAGCGTCCGACCGGGCTTGACCACGACGCCGCGGAACACGAACCGCTCGCCGCGGGCCGGCGCCAAGAGATTAGTCTTGAACTCCACGGTGAGGATGTCGGAGCCTTCAGGCATCAGCGTGAAGGCGGCTATGCCGCAGGCATTGTCGAGGCCCGCGGTGATGATGCCGGCATGCACGAATCCGTTCTGCTGGCAGAATTTCGGCGCGTAGGGCATCGCGAGATCGACTTCACCGGGCTCCATGCGCGCGATCGAGATACCGAGCGTCTGCATCGCGCGCTGGCGCGCGAACGTATCGGTCGCGACCGCGCGATAATCGGGATTCTTCGGCTCGAAGCGGGACATGGCGGGTCACGCACTCACGGGTTCTGACGGGACGAGATGCGGCATCGCGGCGTAGCGGATCGCCGGCGCAAACGGCGCCGCCTTGCGCGCGGCGCGATCGATATGCACGGCCGCGATCTCGCAGGTCGCCGCGACCTCGCCGGTCTCCGCGTTGCGCATCTCGTGCAGGATGCGGATCGACTTGTCGCGGAACTCGACCAGCCGGCTCTTGACCTCGACGAGGTCGCCGGCGAGCAGCTCGCGCTTGTAGGAGATGTTCTGCTGCACAGCGGCCATGCCGCGGCCGGACTCGCGCAGATAGCTCGGCGTCAGGCCGAGCCGCGCGAACATGTTCCAGCTCGCCTCGTCGAACTTGCCGACATACCACATGACGTTCATGTGGCCGATATGGTCGCAGTGCCAGGGATAGACCGTGCCGCGATAGGTCGCCTCACCCTCCATCGGATCCCTCCTTTCGATCTTTGATACGGTAGCGTATCAGGGACGAAGCGGGCTAGCAATACGGTACCGTATCAGAGGGGTACGCGGAGATCACATGACTGAAAGCAAGGGCGATGTCTGGGTCGCGGCGGGCTTTGCCGAACTCGCGCATAGCGGGGTCGACGGTGTGCGGGTCGAGGTGCTGGCCAAGAATCTGGGCGTCACCAAGGGCGGCTTCTACCGCCGCTTCAGGGATCGCGCCGCGCTGCTCGAGGCCATGCTGACGCGCTGGCGCGACGGCCGCATCGCATCGATCGAGAAGCACACCGCGCTCGACGGCGCGAGCGCGCGCGAGCGGCTGAAGGCGATCATCACGCTCTATTCGGAGCGCATGAACACCGAGGCGATGGCGGTCGAGCTCGCGATCCGGCAATGGGCGCGCACCGATGAAGCCGCTGCCGCCGCTGCCGCGAGCGTCGATGCCGCGCGGCTGAAGAATGTCGCCCAGCTCTATCGCGCCACCGGGCTGCCGACTGAAGAGGCCGATGCGCAGGCCTTTTTGTTCTACTGCTTCATCTTCGGCCAGAGCCTCTTGTTTCTCGACCGCGGCCCACGCAAGCGCGCGCAATTGCTGGCGCAGTCGGCGGACAAGCTGCTCACGGACAGCCAATAGCTCCAGAGCTAGCCGCCATGGAAAGCGGCCGGCTTGCGCCGGCCGCTCTCGTCGAACATCCGTACGGGTAAGGACTCAGGCGCCCTTCAGGCGCTTGTTGCATTCGCTGTAATAGCCGCCGCCCTTCTGGATCCACTTCAGGCCGCCATTGCCGCCGGTGGCCTTGTTGGCATTGTACTGGTCGACGCAGGTGTGCATGCGTCCCTTGCCTTCGGACTCCTTGGCGTATTTGGGATCGATGGCGTTCGGAAACACGGCGGGTCCCGACGGCGCCGCCGGTGCCGCGGCGGGCGCCTGCTTGGCTTCCTTCGGCGCGGCCGGAGCGGGCGCGGCGGCTGCCGGCGGCGGAGCGGCGGGCGCCGCAGCGGGGGTCGCGTCGGCGCCGCACTGGGCCTTGCGGAAATCATTCCACTTCTGGCCGCCGAGGGTGCCGGCCGACTTGGCCGCCTGGTACTTGGCGCTGCATTCCTGCGCGGTCAGGGCCTGCGCCGGAGCGCTCGCCGCAAAGGCTGCAAAGCCCGACACCGCAATCACGCACAACAATCTGGTTTGAATGGTCATCCCTGGTCTCCCGTCATCCCTGGTTTCCCGTTGGTTTCCCGTGGGGGGCATTGGCGTAAGACCATTATCCTAGCGCAACCCCGACTTGCGACAACGCACCAGCGCGCCTGCGCGTTAAAATATTGTGGCGGCGGGACCACTGCATGTTCATCCACGGTTCAGCATCATCGCGCGACGTTTCGACCCTCTTTCCCTCACGAGGTGCCCCATGAAGACGATTTCCACGCTCGCGTCCGCAACCGCCCTTGCCTCCCTGCTGCTGATGGGCGGAGCTTTCGCGCAAACGGCCGCGCCCGCCGCCAAGGACGCCGCTCCGAAGGCCGAGACCAAGGCGCCGGCCGAGAAGAAGCCGCGCACCGCCCAGTCGCTGGAATGCTCGAAGGAAGCCGACGCCAAGGGGCTGCACGGCAAGGAGCGCAAGAAATTCCGCTCCGAGTGCAAGAAGGAGAAGTCGGGCGGCGCCGCTGCCGCGCCCGCGGCGACGAAATAACGTCCGGACAGGCTTGATGCGATTCGCTCTCCCCATCGGGGAGGGCAATCGCACATGCGCTCGATCCCTCGACGAACCCGTCATGCCCGGCCTTGTGCCGGGCATCTACGTCTTGGCTTGCGCGTGGGAATGACGTCGATGGCCAGGAGACCTGCGAAGACGCGCTTCGCGCTTTGGCCCGGTCATGACGAGTTTGTGGCGATGCTGATCGCCATCCCCAGCTTGTTTCGAAGGGTGAAAATCTGTGCGCCGCGCGAGCCGGGGCGCAATGCTGCAATCGCGAGATGCATTTGTCGCGTTCACGCGAATTTGCCATAAGGCGGCGTGACCCTGATCCGCGCTTCGATGGCAACGGCCATTCCCGACCGCAGCAAAGTCCTGAACGGGCTCGAGACTCTCGTCATCGGCACCGTCGGCGGCTTGCTGTTTCTGTGGGCAGAATTGCCGGGCGGCCTGATCTCGGGGGCGATGGTCGCGGTCGCGATCGCCGCCTTGGCCGGACGGCCGCTCGCGGTGCCGGCGGTGCTCACGCAATCGGTGCTGCTACTGCTCGGCATCTCCCTGGGCTCGCTGATGTCGCAGCAATTGCTGCAGCACATGAGCTCCTATCCGCTCACCATCGGCCTGCTGGCGCTGGCGACGTTCTGCTCGACCTTCGGCTCGAGCCTCTATCTGCAACGCGTCCATGGCTGGGACCAGACCTCGGCTTTCCTTGCCGGCAGCCCGGGCGCGCTGTCGCAGATCACGATCCTGGCCGCCGAAAGGGGCGCCGACGTCGCGGCGATCGCGGTGGTGCAGACCATGCGCGTGATCATTTTGACCGCGGCGCTGCCGCTGGTGCTGGCGCTGACGGGGGTGACACATGCCGCGCCACCGCCGTTGCCGACCTCGGTCGCCTCGCCGTTCGGCCTCGTCGCGCTGGTCGCCTTATCGATCGGCGTCTCGCTGCTGCTGCGCTGGATCAAATTCCCCGCCAGCTGGATGTTCGGCGCGATGCTCGCCTCCAGCCTGCTGCACGGCTCCGGGTTGGTCGATGGCGGCCTGCCGCCCTGGCTGCGCAACATCGCGCTGGTCGGCATCGGCGCCATCATCGGCACCCGCTTCGCGCGGATGAAAACCTCGACCCTGCTCAGTCACGTCAACGCCGGGCTCGGCTCGTTTGCGATTGCCATCCTGATCTCGGCGGTGTTCGTCGCGGTGATCGGCTTCACCACCCATGTGCGGCTCGCCGACGTCGTGGTCGCCTTCGCGCCGGGCGCGATGGATGCGATGCTGGCGCTGGCGCTGACGCTGCACATCGACCCGATCTTCGTCGGCGCGCATCATCTGTCGCGCTTCCTGTTCGTCACCATCTCGACGCCGGGCATCATCCATCTGTTCGGCCGGCCGCAGGACGACGTCGACGATTAGGCCCTCTTTGTCCCGTCATCCTGAGGAGCGCCACCGGGTCCGCGCGAAGCGCGGCCCGATGACAGGCTCCGCGCGTCTCGAAGGATGAACGGCCTGGCTGGTGCCCGTCCATGCTTCGAGACGGCCGCTTCGCGGCCTCCTCAGCATGACGGATCGAGAGACGGGCGGGCTTTATCCGTGGAAGCGTAGGATGGGTAGAGCGCAGCGAAACCCATCGGCTTCGTTCCGCAGCAAGGATGGTGGGTTTCGCTTCGCTCTACCCACCCTACGGGCTTATGCCCGCGCGGCTCGCATCACGCCCCAGCCGGCGATCGCGGCCATCAGCAGCGAAATCAGCACGTTGTAACCGGCCAGCGAGATGCCGAGGAAGCGCCACTGCACCTCGTCGCAGCGGACCACCTTCACCTTGTCGAGCTGGTCCAGCAGCGAGCCGGCCTTGCCGAAATCCACCATCGGGCCGGTGCAATCGGTCGGCCCCGGCCAGAACCCCCATTCGACGCCGGCGTGATAGGTGCCGAGCCCGGCATTGGCGAGCGCGGCGAGGCCGAGGATTGCAAGGCCGGCGAGCAGCACCGGACGCGGCGCGCCGCGGGCGGCCGCGAGCGCGACCAGGGCGCCGAGCGGCACCGCGAGGTAATAGGCATAGCGCTGCTCGAGGCAGAGCGGACAGGGCATGATCTCCAGCACGAGCTGGAAGAACCAGGCGCCGGCCAGCGTCGCCGCCGCGATCACCGCAATCGCCAGCGCCGAGGTCAGCGCCGGATTGCCGGCGGCGGCAGCATGCGACGGATGGGCGGTGGCAATCGTCACGTCGGTCCTCCTGCGGGCATCGTTCGGGAGGGTCATTGGCCCTGCTCCAAGATCGTCGATTGCGGTCGTATCGCGTGAAGATACCGCTGTCGAGGCAGGGGACAATCACATCCGCGCGGGTTGACCGTGACGGTCGCCGTCCGCCGCGGTCAAATCGCGTTCAGTCGATGATGCGTAGGAACGCGCAGGCGCCACTGGGTCATCGCCGCCTGCAACTCGTCGGAAAAGAAAAGACTCGGGTTGAGCAGCCTGCGTTCATGTGCGTCATCGAGATCGACGAACGGACAATACCGTTACGCTCGCGCCTCCGTCCCGGAAACGTTGCCGCAGCCGCGGCCGGGCATGGGCACGGTGGCAGGCGGCCGCCGCCGGGCAAACTCTCCTGTGACGTCATACGGACGGCCACGGCGTTGCGTCGTCCCTGGGATCACACCCGCCGGAAATTCCGCTGCCGGGGCGCGGGACATCCGGTCCGCGCGGGTTGACCGTGACGGGCCGCCCGCTATAGTCCGCCGCGCTTCGCGACCCCGGCCTTCCCGGCCGGGACCATTGCGAATGCCCCTGTGGCGGAACTGGTAGACGCGCTCGACTCAAAATCGAGTTCCGCAAGGAGTGCTGGTTCGATTCCGGCCAGGGGCACCAACTAGGCTGTTCGCTCCCATTCGCAAGCGTCCGCAGCCGTCCGCGCGGCGCTTCAAACCCTTGAAAAATAGGCACTTCTGCATAGCTCGGTGTTCGTCACCGTTTGTTCTCATCCGATCCCAGCCGCTCGATTTGTTGGTATTTCTGTTGGTATCGGGAGAACAGACGTTCACGGCGACTTCCGTTGTTCCTAATTAAGGAATTGAGCAGATGGCCCGCAAGAACGACGACGCGCATGCAAATCCAAAGCAGATCAGGACCGACGTCGACTGCCGCGTTGCCCGACCGAAATTCGGCGGAGGCGCGTGGAGTCCGACCAAGATTTCCGACGTGACCGGCGGCGGCCTCTATCTCTTCGTCACGCCGGACGTGAGCAGGCCCGGCAGCGCCGCTTCCAAGCTCTGGCGGATGGGCTACCGCTTCCACGGCCGTCAGAAAACCTACTCCATCGGCCCTTACGGCGATGGCAGCGATGGCACTTGCTCGCTTGCCTATGCCCGGCGCGAGCGCGACAAGGCCAAAGACCAGCTCAAGGATGGCAAAGACCCCAGCATCGAGAAGCAGTTGGCCAAGCACAGGCAGGCAGCCGCCCGGTCTTTCGAACAATGGGCCGACGAGTGGCTCGCGAAGAAAAAGGTGGAGAAAGTCAAACGCGGCAGGATCGTAGCGGTGCGAGATCCCAAGACCATCGAGGTGCTTGAGCTTCGCGTCGGCTACGTCAAGAAGCGCTTCGGCAAGCTGTGCAGGCAGGACATCAAGCGCCCGGACGTGCTCGCGTTCATGCGTTCCTACGAAGCCGACGGGAAACTGGAAACCCGCGATCGAGTACGCAGCATCGGTGAGCAGATCTGCGACTATGCCGATGTCGAAGGCGACGGTTACAATCCGTTCCGCAATCTGAATGGGCAGATGATTGCCAACATTTCAACGCCGCGTCCCGGCGTCACCGAACCACGTGACGTCACGCGCGTCTTCAAGCTCATCAGCGCACCGTGGACAAGAGCGAGATTTGGTGACGTCGTTGGCCTTGCTTTGCGCTTCGATGCGCTGACCATTCCCCGCCCCGGCATGGTCAATGAAATGGAATGGAGCGAGGTCGATTGGGGTGCCGAACGCTGGACTGTTCCAGCCTTCAAGATGAAGACCGGCTGGGACCATGTTGTGCCTTTGTCGCGGCAGGCACTCGCAATCCTGCGGAGCGTTCAGAAGTTAACCGGCCATCGCCGATATGCATTTTCCTGCTCGAAGGATGCGCCGCTATCAAACAACACGCTCAACAAGCGCTTGCGGCTGCTTGGCGTTGACACCAAAACGGACCATTGTGCCCACGGCTTCAGAACCACCTTCTCGACTCTGTCTCACCACGAAGAGATCAAGGACACCAAGGCATGGGACGGCGACGTCGTGGAGCTGCAGCTCGCGCATCTCGATAACTCCACTGTGGAAGGTCTCTACAAGAAGCACGGGCCACTCGCGTTGATCGGCTCGCGCACGAAGCTGATGCAACATTGGGCTGATAGGATCGACCACTGGCTCGATCCCAAGAGGATCATTCCGATCAAGGAGGGCGCGCAGCGCTGAGCCAGCTATCGCGCTGATCAAGGTTCGCTCAAGCCGAAATAGTTCGGTCCACAAGTTCGAGAAGCGATCGTACAATCACCAGGCGCCGACGCCCAATTGTTGTCGTGATAAGCTGGCCCGATCCTATCAGCTCATAAAGCTTTGTGCGTCCCAAGCCCGTTACCGCGCAAGCTTCGTCCACCGTGCAGCTGAGTCGCTCGCGAAATGGAACCACATTCCCATCGCGATTATCCGCAGGCGAAAACGAACTTCCAGTCGGTCTTCGCCGGGCCTCCTCAGGTGGCTTATCCGTCATAGTCTCTCCTTGTCACGAAAGCTCCGCTTGGTTGCAGCGTCTGGAGACCGACCGGATGATACAAAACGCAACGATGAAGGTACTTCAACAGCTGTTAGGATTCGCGAATTGAGCTTCGGCAATTTCAATCGAGTTACGCCATATACACATCAAGCTCTGGCAAGCTTTGGCGCGTGTGGTGAAGCTATTCAATAAGGCGTGAGCGGCACGCGCCCCATTAACTACCTTCCTGTTCCCCAGTTTGGGAGCGCGGAACGGCGAGACAGGATCGAAACGCGAGGATATTTCCAGGTCGCGTCAGCTCAACCGCTCATAACGGTCTGGTTGCAGGTTCGAGTCCTGCCGGGCCCACCCAGAAGATCAATAACTTACTGGGTCCCGGTTGCCCGCAGAGCGACGACCGCACCAGATACGTGCCCTTTTCGTTCGCGGGCGGCTCGCACTCGGCCTGCGGTTAGCCAAATCGAGGGAATGAACGAGCCAATTGCTGTTCATCGCTCCGCGCTTCATCGCGGCGAACAATCTTGCCTCTCGGTAAGATTGCGGAGTTTCTCGACAATTTCGACACGCTGTCGGCAAGCCTCACCTTTCCGGCAACACTTTCACGAGGGTACGGGCTCTTTTCTGCAATTTGACCGCGGGCAGCTTCAGCGTTTCTCGTCCTTGTCGCGAGAGCAGACGCAGGGTCACAGCACGCTGCGAGAAGGTCTGAGCGAGGTTAAGGAACTGTTTGAGTTGATGCGATGAGAACTGTCTGGATCTACGCGGACACGGCCAAGCGACGAGGACCACATCGAGGTCTTCGCTTCGATCGAGGCCGGTGAGAAGTGCTTTGAGGAAAACGCCCCGAGGGCGCGGCATTTGAGTGCGCTGTCCTGGAGTGAAAATGGCAAAGGCCTTGCTGCTCTCATTGCAATTGCCGTGTTGGCTGATAATCGCAGGAGCCTCGCTTATAGCGGTCGGCCTGATTGGCCTTGTGATTAGCCACCGGTGCCGGACAGGGCGAAGCAACCACAGAGCCAAGTTTCGAGCCGCGTCCTCAATTGTCACCGTTGCCGGATCTTCTTGACTCACGACCACGAAAGGATCGGCGTGAGATCTAAGGGTTGCACGAGCAAAAAAAGATGGAGGTGTGGCAGGATCACTGGCTTGTAGCTAGCCACCGTCGGCGCATAGTCAATGAATGATCGAGCAGCGACCGGCTTTCATGGCTTACAAAAGTCCCGGCACTGGCTGGAGGATCGACATTCTGTGGCCCGATGGCGAAACGGAAGTCATCAAGGGTTTTACTACTGAGCACGACGCCGCGAAGTGGATTTCAGAGCACTCGAAGACTTGGCAAGAAATCCCGGACCAACCGCGCTAGAGCGGTTCGCTGGCGTCCACTCATCGCGACTTCTAGCGACTTCTCAGCGTGCGATCGGCCCGATTGATCGAGACACGCCTTGGCGTCCGTCATTTCGCGTCGCGGCTTTGGCTCCAAAGAGCGGCCCATCATCCGCATCGGTATGAGGTTTCTCTCTCGGGCCTCCCTCCCTTATTGGGCAAGCAGGCCTTCGCGGGCTCGGCGGCGCATCCGTAAATCCAGCTGGCTGACGACGTGACGCCGGTCGTACGCGAACTGCTTGAGCAGCGAGAGCAGCCATTCTTCGTCGGCGCCTAGCTATCTATGGCGGCTGGATGGACCGGTTGTGGCCGAGACTTTTCCGCAGTTCGCGAAGAAGCCGGTTTCGTGAGCCGCTACCGCACGTGGCGGCGCCGGCGAGCCGGCGCTTTACTCTGGCGCGCGCGAGGGCAGCACCCACCTCAAAGAACGATGCGACTGCGATCTCGGCGTCATGTCGCTGGTCAGATATCTAATCAACAACGCACTCGATCGCGGAACAACAATAGCGACGAGAGAGGTGGGCCGGTAACGAGTAATCGAGCAGCCTCGGCCAGAGCCGTCACGCCCGAGGTGACCGCTTCCGATACGGCTTCACACCGCGCAGATGTTTGATAGCCTCAACCGCGATCGCGTTCTCATCGCCTGTTCGGCCTTCGACGAATTCAACAACCCGCTGCCTGACTGAACTTTCTTCCTGTGGGCTGAGGTTGACCATCATTCCGTAGGTGCGGACCACTCGCTCAACGATCTTTTCCATCGAATCCCCTCGAAAAACGCGATAACGCCGCCGAGGAACCATTGTTCCCCGCGCGAGTCACGTGCGGGAAATGCCTTGGATCTGGCCAAATGCTCACACTGCGGCAGGCCCCTCAAGGCCATTTTGCGTTTTGTCTTTGGACCAGCGCACCGGACTAAGGTGCCAGCCGTGCAGCCTTGACCCTCTCAAGACCGAACGGCGCCGCGGGTGGAAAGCCCACCCATGTTTCCGGTTGCGTCCCTTGAACGAACTGCCCCTTGCCCTTCCGCAGTGGCCGCTGGCTAAAAGGGCAGCCGACGAGAGGGCAGTGATAGCGACGCGGTCATGCAATGACGGCGCGAGTGCCCCGGCGAACGAACATCATGCTGCGGAAGGGATCGAAGCTGCATTCACGACCTTGATTCACAGCAGCGTCGCTGCCGATCGGACCAACGCCGAAAATAGCCGCCAGTCGTCGATTCATCTCGTCACTCCAGTGGAGTTGCATATGTCCCTGCATTCCCTACCGGTTCCTTTGCCCGGAACATGGACTGGAGCCCCGGGTGCGAGCAAGAGATTCCTCCGGCTGCAACTAGGTCTTTGGTTGAGATGCGCTGATTGCGTGCGCGACTTCGTCAGCTAGCGCGCGGTGATGCGCCGCCAGCTTGGCGAACAATTCCTTCTTGGTCGTGTTGGTCGCCAGTCTGCTGATCAGCTCGCACTCCTCAGCTTCAATCCGAAGCTTCTCCAAGTGCGTCTCCATATCCTTCATTAACTTCCTCATGTGACTTGTCACGGAAACGACTTAGACGGCGATTCGAGCTCGTCAAGCCCGGAACGGCACCCCCCGTATTTTTACGGAAGCCGCCTTGGGCAGAAATTGCGGTAAGGTCATGGTTCATTTTTCGTGCAGGGGTCGCGGGAGCGGCCCCTTTCATTTTGGCAACTACGCCCGCTTCCAGCCTCGAGGATGCCAGCATTGAGCAGCTCGGCCGACCGCGCGCCGCCGACTGCCAGTTTCTCGCTTAATTGGGCGCAGCCGGAATGATTCAGGCCGCGCGAGCTTGGCTCCAGACTCGTTCTCAAGGTACCAGGTGCGATCGCTAAGCCCCGATCCTTAGAGGCCGTCGAGGATGTTCCGCACCTTTGTGGCAAGGTCTTCGATATTGAACGGCTTCGAGAGAAGGCTCGTGCCGGAATCAAGAACGCCATTGTGCACGATGGCATTGCGGGTGTAGCCGGTAGTGAAGAGCACCTTTAGACTAGGCCGTAATTCGACCAGGACTTTGGCAAGCTCGCTTCCCGTCATTTCCGGCATGACAACATCGGTAAAAAGCAGATCCGGAGAAGCACCGGCTTCGACCTTGCGGATCGCTTCCCGTGCGCCGCCCGCCTCAATCACTGTATAGCCTAGCTCGCGCAGTGTTTCGCAGGATATAGCCCGCACGCGATCGTCATCCTCAACGACCAATACCACTTCGCGGGTATGACCGGTCACCCCGCCACGCGCATCCGGCGCCGTTCCGGACGATGTGGCTTCGTTTCCCTGATAACGCGGCAAGTAGATCTTGACGGTCGTGCCAACGCGCGGCTCTGAATAGATTTTGACGTGCCCGCCGGACTGGCGAACAAAGCCATAGACCTGACTTAAGCCGAGACCCGTACCTTTGCCCACGCCCTTGGTCGTGAAGAAGGGATCGAAAGCTTTCGCGAGCACGTCAGTATGCATTCCCGTACCATTGTCGGTTACGCAGATAAGAACGTACTGGCCGGCACCAAGCGCGTACTCGCGCGCGTAACGGTCGTCGACCGATGCATTGCCGGTTTCTATCGTGAGTTTTCCGCCTGTCGCCATCGCATCGCGTGCATTGACCGCAAGATTGAGCACCGCACTTTCCAGCTGCGCTGGATCAGCCTTGACACGCCATAAACCTGCCGCCAACACCGTCTCGATCTCGATCAGTTCACCCAACGATCGGTCGAGCAATTCGCTCATGCTGGAGATCATTTTATTGACGTCCAGTAACTCGGGCGCGAGCGGCTGCTGACGCGAGAAAGCGAGCAGGCGTTGGGTAAGTGTGGCGGCGCGATTGGCTCCGTCAATCGAACCATCAATGAAGCGATCGATATCGATTTCACCTTTGACGAGTTTACGCCTTGCGAGGTTGAGGCCGCCAATGATGACCGCAAGCATATTATTGAAGTCATGGGCTATGCCGCCCGTCAGCTGACCAACGGCTTCCATCTTTTGCGCCTGACGTAACTGCTCTTCGGCCTTCAGGCGTTCGGCGATTTCTCCGGCGACGCGTTCCTCGAGTTCGGCATTAAGTGTCTGCAGATTGGTCTCGGCGCGTCGGCGCTCCGAAAGTTCGCGCTCCGCGGAAAGAAAGAGACGTGCATTGTCGATGGCGGTCGCGGCGTGGCCGGCAATGCCAAGGAGTGCCGTTTCGTGCCCGATCTGAAAGCGCCCGGGCTCGGCATGACCGAAGAACAGGCCGCCGAGCACATCACCTGATCGCGAGATAACCGGGACCGCCAGATAGGAACGGACCGGAAGATGGCCTTCAGGCATGCCATGGCGCGGCGCATTCTTCCCGTACCGCGAATCCTTGAGGATATCATCGGAGCGGACTACTGCGGTTCCCTTGAAGGTCGGCTCGAAGACAGCTGTGTTGCGCGGCATCGGAAAATTCTCAAAGGCCGAGCGCGGCACGCCGGACAGCGCGTAGAGCATATAGCTGCCGCCATCGGCCGTAATCACATTGTAGAAGAAAGCGCCGAATTGAGCGCCGCTGAGCTCAACGCCGGCATCGGTGACGATTTGCACGATCCTATCAAGGTCGCGTTCGCGGGCGACCGAGGCGCCGGTATCGTTGAGAAGCCGGAGATGGCGCTCAAATTTTTTCTGAGGAGAGATATCGATCACGGTGCCGATGAAGCGCACAGCGCGGCCGCCCTCGAAGATGGCATCGCCCGTCGCAGCGAGCCAGCGCTCGATTCCGTCCCTGATCCCGATCGTTCGATATTCGATGCTGTAGGCTACGGAGTCCGGAGCCAAGGCTTTGGAAACCGCCTCATGAACACGATCGCGGTCTTCGGGATGCAACCCGGCAAGAAACGTCTCGTCATAGGTGACATCGGCATCCGGCGGCAGGCCGAACAGCGCCTTACAGCGTGCGTCCCAGCGCAGAATGTTACGGACCGGATCAAAGTCCCAGGTGCCGATGCCGGCCGCCTTGTTGGCGAGAAGCAGACGCTCGGCCGCCTCACGAGCGGCTTCCTCCAATCTGACCCGTTCGATATGAGCCCAGGAGCGCTCTGTTACTTCGCTGAGGAGAGCAAGCTCGCGTAGTGTCCATTCATGAGGGCCCTTGTGGTGAATTGCCATCAACGCCGTGAGCTTGCCCTCCTTGATAAAGGGTATGCAGATGGTGGCGCCGATGCCGATTTTCTGGAAAGTGCCCGCCTCGTCCGGCGCGAGTTCTTTCCTATTATCGTTTATGATGAGGGGCCGACCCGCACTCAGGTCCCGCACAGCTTTCTTGCCAAAGTCCGCCAGGCTATAATGACCGAGGATATGCATGGCGCCGGGTGCCGCCCAATCGCCGCGGATGGTAAAGCCGTCTTCGTCGGCATCCATATCCGCATAAGCGCAACTCGATACGCCGAGATGTTCGCCGAGCATGCGTGTGGTGACGGCAAGCACATCGTCGGCGTTGTGGCTCGCTGCCGTTTCCTTGCCAAGCGCATCTAGAAACAAAAGGCGCGCCTCGTTTTCGCGGATGGTAGCTTCGGCGCGACGCCGCTCGACGGCAGTACGGGTCCGCTCGGCCACTTCGCGGATGAGCTCAAGCTCCGCCTCGGTCCAAAGGCGGGGCGTGGTATTATTGAGATAGAGGAGCGCTACGACGCCGTCGGGCTCCGTGATCGGCATGTTCACAAGCGCGCGCGCCGAAATATTTTCCAGCGCCTTGGCGCGATCGCCAACGCGCGGATCTTTCTCGGCATCCTCGCAAACAACCGTTTCACCGCGCTTGAGATCCTCGATGTAGCTGCCGTAATCGCGGAAGTGCAGGGTGCCGGCGAGGGTTTTGATGCCCGGGGCGTTCCAGTCCTTGGTGATGGTAATGGTCTCGCGAGCGGTGTCGATGGTACCGTAGCCGGCCCGACTGACCTTGAGGGTCCGGCCCAGCAATTTCGCGGCCGCATAAGCAAGCTCGTCGGGATTCTGAATTTCGCGGATGCATTCGCCCAATGCGGCGAGGACTTCGGCGCGGCCAAGCGCCGAGACTGTCTTTCCACCCTCCGTCATCGGCCGCGTCCCGCCAGCCGCCGCCCTTGCATATTCATTCGTATCCAAGTCCCTCCGCCCTTCGGTTCCCATAACGACCAAGCCGCTGAAAGGTTTCGTCTAAATTGGGATCCTGGCCAGCATTGCTCAGAGTGCCCCCTTTCGGCCTGCTGAAAACAGGCTGCAGGAGGGACCTTAGTCTGGAGAAAGCCTCGCCCGCGCTGGGCCATACTTTGTAGCCAAAAGTCGAATCGCGCGTATCGTTTCCGAGACGCGAGAGCATCTCGCGACATGATCTCGTCATTGCGAGCACAGCGGAAATTAAGAGCAAGCACGCGCCCTAAAGCACAATGTCCGCTGAAAGCCGCCGATGAACGACTGGGCAACTTCCGTTTTCTGAGTGGAAGCCGATGTTTATGAGTACACTCCTGGGCTCTCGCGCCTAACAAAAGAACGATTGACCAATGGATAGCGCGGCTCGCCGCAACAGAGTCATATCCTTGCGACTCCCGGCACGTTCGATTCCGCAGGAGAATGCGCATCACGGCCCAAGACACCACCCCACCCCTCTCTGCGGCGGTGACCGCAAAACGCTGACGAAGGAGCTGGCGCGCCGCGATGCTTGCCGCCTGATCGGCCGAGAAGCGCGACGCCGCCGAGGCGCTAATCCGCGAGGCCGACGAGTTGCTATGTCAGAACTGGAACGAGAAGATGTGCGCCGATGGCGTCCGATCGACCCGTCGCCCTTGATCGACTAAGCCATCAATGCCGGCTATCCCAGGCTCGAGATCAAATGCACCCGTTGCAAGCGCCGCGCGGGCCGCCCTGCGACATGCACCCACAACCCACGTGCATGACCTCGCCGGCCGCCTGCGCTGTGTAAAATGCGGCAAGGCCGGAAAGCGGCCAGCCGCCGAGCTGTGGCAGCGCTGAACCGTGACCGAGCTGATGCGTCGGCGCGGCCGGGGGGAAGTGGAACATATCTATGGCGACGTCGTCGTTGACTCGATTGGGGGGCGCACCGGCGCGCCGAACCACGCCGATCAGTGGGAATGGAAATGCGGCTTCCACCCGGGGCTGCGACCGGAGGCCCGGCCGCGACCTTTGATGAAGCGCGCGGCGTTCGAAGCGGTATGGGGCGAGTTGCTGCCTACGCTGACCGAGGCGAATTTCCAGGCCTGACTTGATCCGCGCGATCGGATCGCGCGCAAGCAGCCATGCGGGGGCGAGGCGAGAAGCTGCCTTCTCAACAGCCTTCGTCGCTGATGCGCTGTCCCTGCGGCGCGACGTTTGATAGCCGCCGATTCGCCGAAAGCAAGATCCACACCCCGCATATTCACGCCACGCAGCAACATGCGCGATGAGACAACTAACAATGCATCCACGGGCGGGGCGCGCCCAGGTGGGACTTCGACAATGACACACGGAGCACGCGGGAAGGTGGCGGTCGAGTATAGTCTTGCCTTCGTGGTCTTGGTGGATGGTTACATCGCGCAAGGTAATTTAACAGCGCTGCAAAGCCTTCGCTCTATCTATACCGCGGTTACGCGCGGACGACTCGTGTCCAACCGGCGCGACAATCTGGACCTCATGTCGATCCTCGAGATGCGTCTCGAACTCCTCGATGAGGCCATCACCACAGTCAGTCGCAGCGCCCTCAAGCGGCACCTCACTCAAGTACGGACGGAGTGAAATACGGTGGTGATTGGACCTACTTCGCCCCCGAGAAAGCCGCGCCGTATCCTAGGGCGCCTAGAGCCGATCTGCTGCGGGACAAAACCGATCGTCCCGCTCGTTAACATGCGATAACGCGCAAGCGGTCCCCTGCGGTGGAGTAACGCACTTAGCAACCAATCGAATTGACGCTCATTTGTCCTCGGCAATTGCCAAACCAGAGGACAAAAAGATGTTGCGAGTGCTTGCTTTCATATCCACGGCAGTTCTGCTGAGCTCAGCGTCGGTCTCGGCGCAAACGCCACCCGCGCAGAGCGGCCCGAACAATAGCGCCGTCAATCGTTCGGGTGAAAACAACTCGAACGCACCCGTGGCGGGCCGAAACAGCTTTACCGAGGGACAAGCGAAGTCGCGGATTGAGGCTGCCGGCTATTCTGGGGTTTCCGATCTCAAGAAGGACGATAACGGCGTCTGGAGAGGAAAGGCCACCAAGGGTGGCAAGCAGGCCGAAGTCAGCCTGGACTTCCAGGGCAACGTGAACCCGGCGAACTAGAAAGGAAGACCAGCATGACCACAACGATTTCTCGCCTCTATGACAACTATGGCGACGCGGAGCGTGTCGTCCAGCGACTTGAGCAGAGCGGCATCCCGTCATCCGACATCAGCGTCATCGCGAATAATGGTGAAGGCTGGCACGGCCGGGATAGCAAAGTTGATCGAGACCGCGACGGCGTCGACGACCGAGCAGAGGGAGCGGGTGCAGGTGCGGGCATCGGCGCAGGTCTGGGCGGAGCTGCAGGTCTGCTCGCCGGCCTCGGCTTGCTTGCAATTCCTGGCCTCGGCCCGGTCGTCGCCGCTGGATGGCTTGTCTCCACTGCGGCCGGTGCTGTCGCAGGCGCCGCAACGGGGGGCATCATCGGCGCGTTGACCCAATCTGGCGTTCCGGAAGAGGAAGCCTCGCGCTATGCCGAGGGCGTGCGTCGTGGCGGAACGCTTGTCTGTGCACGCGTCAACGAACAGGATCGCGGTCGAGTAGAAGCCGTGCTCGATCAGTCATCAGTGGACATGAGCAAGCGCACGGCCGCTTGGCAGCAGTCGGGCTGGAAGGGATTTGATCCTGCGGCACGGCCATTCAGCAGCGACCAGATACAGCGCGAGCGGGAACTCTATGGCGAAGGAACCGGAATCGGCCGCTGACGCGCGGACGTCGTTTCCTTAATTCGCCTACCAAAGGCCCCGACGCATGTCTCCTCACCGTCGGGGCCTTTTCATTGCTCGCCTTTAGGTCGCCAAACGGAAGTCTTTGAAACAATCCTAGGCACTCAGCTTTTACCGCTCATGCAACCGGCGACCGAAGTCCATCCAGATTTGGCTCGCAGCGACCTTCCGCGAGGAAGCGCTCGACAAAGTGCTGAAGAAAATCCGGGAAGGATGGACTGTGAGTATCATTCAGCGGCAGCTCGATTCAAAGCACGTCGCTGCGCTGAACATGAAAGGGAGAAGTGCACCGACATTGGTGTCTTGAGCCATCGAAAGCCCATGCGCTCCTATCGGCCACATAGAGTTGACTGCCTCGATGATGCGGCGACTGAGCTATCGGCGCCCGCAAGAGGGAAGCCAGTACGGGAACCACAATCTTAGAAAAGCTAAGTCTTCCGAATGTGCAGTTTGTGCCGAGACGACGGATCACGAACGCGAGCGCCAAGAACTCAGCAATAAGCTAACGCGGGGCGAAACGCTGGCGCGCCAAATTCTCGGACGGTCCTACCCACGAAAACATCCGCAAAGAGATCGAGAGCCTGAAGCGACAGCTTCGCAAGATCGAAAGGTAGCACGCCATCAGTGATGGTGTCCGATCTCCAGATAAATCGCCACAAAGGCGCTCAGGCCAGCCACCGTGATCAGAGTGATTAAGGCTAGGGAGTAGAAGGGACACGCGATCCATATCGCTCCTCGTTTGCGGTGACCGAATTTAACCCCGCCATCTAAAAAGAAGAGCTCCAGCGAGGGGGCCAAGCTGGAGCCTAGTTTAGACTTTAACTGTCGGGCGTGCGTGATGACGCCTCTAGCGGCAACCACGCGAATGGACCGCATAAGCATGGTACCGGACATAGTTGCCGCGACAACTCCGGCCCGCGCATGGGCCTATGCTTTAATTCCTGTCATGGGTTCCGTGGCCGGCCTGGCAGAGTTCCCGATAGTTAACCAGCGTTATAAAAGCCCGGCTCGGATAAGCCGCGAACATTCCGATCTGATCCGGATGATCGGCTTCAACACCGCCGAGCGCTGGTCCGAGGACGTTTCCGAGGACGTCGCGAGATCCAGCGCCGCTGCGACGCGACGAGGACGTCAACCAGCGGGCGACGAACGCCTCGGGGAAATGAACCTGAGGTGGGAGTAGCGAGACGAGCCATAGGTTCGCAAAACCGCCCCGGGGGCCCCAAGACAGTCCTAATCATCGAGCGGGACCTACCGTGTCGGATTTGCCGGATGGTACCTGAATGGATCGGCCCTCCATCCATTGCCTTGGCGCAGGAGCAAGCCCTGAGCGACGAGCTTACGGCATGTCGGATTGACGCATTGTATTGTTGCGCCCTCTCCGAAAAGGCAGTCAGCAAGTTCGCGTTCAGTTAGACTTGGTTGTTCGCGAACAATGCGAACTATTTTCTCTGCAACTGTCATCGCAACCGCCACGATGACATTTGTGCGAGCGCCTTGCGTCAATGACCCAAACAGGCTATCGGCGACCTTCCGATGCAGCAATGCTAGGTTTCCGGCTCGCTCGAGAGGCGACCAGAGAAATGAATCAATGGAGCGGATAAAATCCCCTTTCCTCCATAAGCACACCGACCCTGCGGCACTGACGCTGGTATCGGCCTGGGGGGCCGGATGATGCCGATCGATCGTACAGGGAGAGCCAAAAGTTAGACGTCAGGGTAAAGACGAAAACACTCGCGGCACGGCTCAAAGGTAAAACCCTTTTCGCGTCGAGCCGTCATTGGCTTGCAGCATTGGGGACATTCCATGCCGCAGCAACGCTGCATCCAACTGCACGTTCCTATAGCGGTAATCTATTCGCCCGACAAGAAACGCCCGGCTGACGTCCGCCATCCGACGTGCCGAGACACCCTCAACCGAAAGCTATGACAGAGGATTCGGCCGGTGCGCCGGCGCCCCAAACGAGAGCAGCGGTCATCGCTAAGGGGGTGATGAAGCCTCGCGAGACCGCTCATCCAGCATATACGGACCTTGCTGAGAGACCACTCGTAAGTCTCGGTCCGCGTTCAATGTTTGAGGTAAGCGCGGCGCGTGCACTGGATTACCCCAAAGCATCCAGGCGACAGCGCCGGTGGCAAGTATTCCACCGCTGATAGCCAACAGGTCTTGCCTCATTGCGCTTTCTCCATGTTTGGCTATTCCAAAGCATGAATCAGTCCAAACCGACTATTCACCGCCGCCCGCCGGCAAAGCTATTCAGCGCACAGGCTTGCGAGGCGTGCAGCTTTTGCTGGGGGCACACGGCGACTGAGCGAGGTCGACGTCGTCACTCGTCGGCGCCTTTCGGCCAAAAGCAGGCATCGAAGCGAACCGGTCGTATACCCGGGTGTCGCTAGCCCGCGAAGCATCCTTTCGCTGACGGCTCGTCGACGCCTCCAGCTTTGGAACCGAAGCTTGGCTCGGAAATTGAATGGGCCAATACGCATCCATTTAGCTCTCTCGTCGAGCTTCCCAATGAAGATTTTCTCCTGCCAAGCTTGCGGGAATGTGTTGTATTTTGAAAACCACACATGCGGCCGGTGCGGCCATAAGCTTGGCTACGATCCGAGCTGCGGGACGCTGGTCGCTCTGAAAGACGCCGGCATGAGTTTCCAGCCGGTAAACGGCGAAGCCCGCCGCTTCTTCTGCGCAAACGCAGGCCAGTGCGCCTGCAACTGGCTTTTGCCCGAGAATCAGGAAAGCGGCCTTTGCCTGGCTTGCCGACATAACGGCACGGTCCCGGATCTCTCAGTGCCCGACAACTTGACCGGCTGGCGCGATCTCGAGGCCGCCAAACACCGCCTGCTCTACTCGCTGCTGCGCTGGCAGCTACCGCTGCGCACGCGTTCCGAGGATCCTGAGCACGGATTGATCTTCAACTTCCTCGCCGATACTCCCGCGGCTAAGGTCATGACCGGCCACGAAAACGGCGTCATAACGATCGCCCTCACGGAGGCCGACGAGATCGAGCGGGAGTGGCGGCGCATACAGATGGGCGAGCCCTATCGCACTCTGCTCGGTCATTTCAGGCACGAGGTGGGCCATCACTACTGGGACACCCTGGTGCGCGACGGCGGCGGTTTGACGGAGTTCCGGCGGCTGTTTGGCGATGACACCGTGGACTACCAGCAGGCGCTGCAGCACCATTATCGCGACGGAGCGCCGGCGGACTGGCAGGAATGCTTCGTGTCCGCCTACGCTTCCGTACATCCTTTGGAGGACTTCGCGGAGACGTGGGCCCACTATATCCACATCGTCGATACGCTCGAGATGGCGGGCAATTTCGGCATTGAGATCCACGCGACTGCCGAGGCGGCCGAAGGCCTGTCTGTCCGCATCGACTTCGATCCGTACAGGATCGTCGAGTTCGATCGAGTGACGAACGCGTGGCTGCCGTTTGTCTTTGCCATGAACAGCGTGAACCGGGCGATCGGATCGAAGGATCTGTATCCCTTCGTTCTCGCGCCGGCCGTGATCGAGAAGCTCGAATTCATCCACCGGCTGGTGCGCGAGAACCGAGGCGGCACTGTCGGCGAGCATGATGTCGGAGAACGGTTCCCGCGCACCCGCGTACGAACCTCCCGCGAATCCTGATGTCCTGTGATTCTTGTCTCGACAAGGATTCGCGGCGAAAGGACATGCTCGAAAAGGACTTAAACAAACTTTTTCTGGACAGTTTTTGGCACAGCTAGGCCATGTGCGGAAAGAAGTGCGATGCTACCGAGGAATTTTCGAGATCATGGACGAGTACGCCGCCACGCCGGCCCGCAATTAAGCGCTCATAAGCACGGGATGCGACCGCCTCGTCTATCCGTTTGTTCATGCGGCTTGTGGCTTACTCTTCCGGTAAGCGTCGATAGCACGGTTTGCGAGCATGAGCTTACGTCGCTCACCGGCCAGTGCCATTTTCCCTATCGTAGCTACAAGAAAGCGGCTTGTTTCGTACCCATCGATAATCTCGCCGGACCCTTCAAGGAAGTCCCAAGCGATTTGGACGGCATTCTCGACGAGGACGTGTACACTCTCACTCATAAGCATTGAACGCTGGGTAGAGCGCTAAGTTCCTAAAGCGAAGGGCCCCCGTACGGGCCCGCCTTAAGAGCCTAAAGGGAGGAGAGGCCCAAGCCCCTACGTCGGAATTGGAAGACCCGGCGAACTCATCCACTCATCGAGACAGGCGGCAGTCTCGGCCTGATGGGCTCTCTTCACGAGCTGTTTGCGCTCGACACATAAGGCATGTGACTAGCTTGCTCGCGGCTCTCTGCCGCAAACCTCTTGAGCCTTTCCTGCAGGGTCGTGCGGTATGTCGGGCTGAGGCTCCTGCGCGTTGCATATTGTGCTCCAGCACGCCATTCTGTGCATCGTGCAGGATTGCCCGGTCAAGTGCGTGAACGGCTCGGCTGTAACCTCCCACTCGAGCTTGCGAGCGGCCTCGATCTCGGTCTCTGGATCAAGCTCCGTGGGCGATCATGTCCGCCGCCCATGCCCGCAAGCCGTGAGTAATACAGTCGCGAACGATCACAAGGTCATTTCCTTGCGCTCCCTTGTCGCGCAGGCCCCCTGAAACGCGCGCTATCTCCGGCACCACTAAACCGGAATTGCTGGCGATCGCTGGCGCTGCGTTCCGTAAAGGTCAGCTCCCTTAGCTCGCCCGCGTGACGCCGTAGCGTTGGATGTAACGGAGGTAAGCTCGCATGGCGCCGTGTCACTTGACTTGATCCGTACGATCCGTGCCTTGACTAAAATACGGCGTTGGCCTGGCTTCGTCTGCATCCCTCCGACATCGCACCTGCGCGCGGCCGCCTGTAAACGACGACCCTGTCCGCGCACTGGTACCAGCCTTCGTCGCCTCCTGCCGGATGCCTCGTAACTAGCCGGTCGCTCTCCTGGCTCAGAGGTTGCCGATCCGCCCGAGCTTCACTTCGAATTCGTCGCCGACTCCTCGCATGTCGCGGCTCCCGGCAGCGATGACCGCTGACGTGTAAAGCCAATGGAAGACCGCCAAGTCGCAGCCGCAATCGGCGAACAGCGGCATTGCCTTAGACGGCGATTGGCGACATCGCAGCCTGCCGCATCCCCAACTCTTGGATGTGCAGACAATGACTTAGCCGTCCTTCGGCGACAGTGCTTTTATCTTGCCCTCTTAATCGGTCGTCTGTCGCGCTTCATCTCACCCATTCTGGCTTCCTCTCTTTGCTGTGACAAGGTCCTTGCATCGACGCCACGAAGCGTTGGCGACGCGCGAGAGTCCCGGTGCGCCGTGCACTCTTCCGCGCTCGTCGACGGCCCAAAATCGCTGCTCCGGGGCAGCTGGCAGCCGTCGCGGCGCATCTTTCCATCGGTTGGACGGAGCCACATCACAGGCAGTGCCGCGTGGTCCAGGCGCCCGTTTTGGGGCGTGGCCACAGGCAAGATAACGTGCGTCCCGTCGTCGTGGATCTGCACCAGGTCTCATCCGCTCGTCGCGGAGCTCCGTGTTCAAAACGTCGCGTTGATCAGCTCAATCGATCTCCCAAATCTGGCCCTGCGGCCTCACGCGAGGGGCGCGAGCAGCCTGCGTTGCTTGACCGCGGCGCGTGCGCTGACGTCCGCTTTTGGAGCATCGGGGTCGCCGCAGTAGAACGTGCCGTCGACCCACATCGCGTGCATGATCACGGCGAGTTTGCGCGCCACCGCGACAGTTGCCTTGCGGTGCGAGCTGCGCTTGGCGAGCGCCAGGCCCCAGCTTTTGACCTTGTCTTTCTTCTTGTAGCGGGTCAAAAGCGCGCTCGCCGCCTCGTACAGCGCGCGCCGCACATCGGCGTCACCGGCCTTGCTGATGCGGCCCTGCACGTCGATCGAGGTGCCGGACTGCCAGCGCCGCGAGGTCAGGCCAAAATAGGCGGCGACGTCGCGCGAGCGCCTGAACCGGGAAGGATCGTCAACCGCGGTCATGAAGCTCAACGCCGCGATCGGACCGACGCCGGGGATCTGCATGAAGCGGCGGCACAACGCGTGGCCGGCGACCAGTTTGACCACCAGATTGTGCAGCCGGCAGTACTCTTTCCACAGTGCCGCGCGCGCGTTCAGCATGGCGTCGATCAGCTCGCTGACCAGCGCATCGTGCGCTACCGCGTCGCGCACGGCTTGCGCAAAACCGCCCCGCCCGACCCGGCTCAGGCGGATGCCAAACGCCTTCAGCGAGTGCCGGATCGCGTTCTCGAGATCCAGAAACTTGCGCTTCAGATTGCGCCGGTGAGTCAATAAAAGCCGCAGCCGGTAGCAGGCTTCGCTCTTGATATGCGCGCGCCGGAACCAGCCCGTGCGCATGATGTGGGCGATGCCGAGCGCGTCGGTTTTGTCGGTCTTGTTGCGCTGCGCGTTCAGCGCCGCGCGGATGTGCAGGGTCTCGAGACAGACCGCCGGCAAGCCCAGTTTGACGAGCTCCGGGTGCAGCCAGGGCGACAGCGCGCCGGCCTCGTGGCCGAGCCGGCGCAGCCGGGAAAGATACGGTTTGAGCGCCGCCTTGATCGCCTCCGGATCGGTCACGACCGTCGTCTGAAGCGCCACCGCGCCGGTGTCGTCGACCACGCAAATCGCGCTCTCGTCCATCCCGACATCCAGTCCACAGAACCATTCCATCGCACGCCTTCCGCGTTGCTGAGGCGGTGCAGTGTGCGGGTTATTCGGCGCGCGAGCCACGCGATCAGCCGCAAGTTCGGGCGCAGACCGATTACGGGCGGCAGTGATCCTCTGCCCTCCTCTTCATCCCACTTGATCCGCCTGGGTTTGCTCAAACTGCCAACTCGATCCACCGCGGATTCAATCGAAGCGGCCTGAAATGCAGCCCTTTCGCTCACCAAACCCGGCGCAATTCGAACTCTGAGAGCACGCGCGGAGACGTCATTCCCCCTTGCGAAACTGCCGCAATATCACGCCCGGCGATCGAAATTCGAAGCTCGAGCCAACGCAGACTTCCAGGAGACTCACGACAAGACGCGCCCCAAATTCCGTCCAATCGGTCGCATTCTCACCGGCGGCGAAGCCTCCTTTCCGAATAAAAAATGCCGCTCCACTTGCTCCCCAAAGCGGCGCGAGAAGCGCAAAAAAAGCCCCGCCTCCGAGGAGGCGGGGCCGACGATCCGTCAGGGTTAATCGCCGCTGCGTCGCGACCAGATCAGGCTGAAACCCTCCTCGCCTTCGACTTTCACCAGCGAGGCGTAGATCGGGGCCGGGAAGCTCGGATCGTCGAGCTTGACCGAGAGATATTCGCGCTCGCTGTCGCGGACGGTCTTCTTCCAGGCGGCGCCGAACTCGGTTGCTCCCGCAAAGATGCGGTAGTCGGGAGCCTTGTCGTTGTCCTTCTCGGATGCGACGAGCTTGGCCTTGATGTTGAGCGTCAGCGTCTTGATCGAGCCGGTGTAGCCGTTCTCAGAAGCGGTGAAAGTGCCGATGGTCGCCATGATGATCTCCGTTTGTTTTGCTCGGGCCGCGCCCATCGCAGCCTCGATGGCGATCCCTGGCCCGGGGAGCGATCGGCCCGCAGCCGCAAGGCCCGCAGCGCCAGCGGAGGACGGCGATAAGCCTGCTTTTTTGTCCTTCGCGAGGAATGCCGCCGCTTCGCGGCAGGGGAAAAAAGAGGCGTGAGCCGTTGCGGGAAGGCGATCGAGGCTCTTGCCGTCCCCCGGGCTTGATCAGCCCAATCGTGACTGCGTTTGACGCGCCACCACGACGGAACTGATGGAGATTGTCGTGGCGACCGCCCCGCTGCAGCATCAGACAGGGGCTGACTCGGTCGAAGATGAGCCGATGTCCGAGCATCAATCGCAGGGACGACCCAGCCAAACCAACGCAAGCGAACCCGGCCACATGTTCGCACAGGGAAACGATCGCGCCGCCGGAATTGTCCGCCCCAATGCACGCTGCATGCGCGGTCAAGACCAAGATCCGAGCTTCCCGGCCCCGATCTACGCCTCGCTGATGAAGGTTGAAGGAGGTGCGGCAATGCCACTCTGGCTGCAGCAATCGGCGTCGATCGGGACGGATCGTGCCCCTGATCGGAGGATGCGTGGAAAGTCGCCGCTTGGCATCGATGGAACCGGCCGCGCGCCACAGGGCGCGGCCGAAATTTTTGACCCCCCGGGGCCGCCCGCGCGGCCCCGGCGCAGGCTTCACTCCGCTGCTTGCGAATGCGGTTCGCTGTCCTGCCGCTCGACTTGCACGTCAGTTTGCCCCTGCGGTACGGCCGTCCGCAGCAACGACGGCAGCCAGCCGGTCGCCGCCAACAGCTGTTCGGCAGTCTGTGCCATGTCGGCCTTCTTCATGTCCGTCAGGCGCTCGGCCGCCTCCCCGTTGACGCCTTCGCGGACAGCTTCCAAGATGTTCGCCTTGGTGACGCGACCGAGATAACTGCGCACCGTCGGACGCCAGTAGGAGGTTATATCGAGCGCCAACGCCTCGGCCAAACGACGGGCCGCCGCCAGAGCGCGTGGCCTCCGGTCAAACGGCAATTTGACCGCGTTGACCGTCAGGGAGACGCAATGCGCGAACAGCGCCATGCGGCTGTCGTGGTCGAACCCGGCCACAAAATCCCACAGTCCGGCGACGTCCTTGGGCAACTGCCGTGCCCAATTGGCGTGGCGATCCGACCACATCTTGCCTGCCGCCGTGTCCTCGATCCCGTCCGCGTGCGCAGCGAGATCGGTCTTCACTGGCTGGATGCCGACCACATGCGCGGCCGCCCCGAGATAGAAGATTTGAGCGGCGAGCGCATGGGTCACCGCCACGATGGCGACGTCAGGCTGCTCACTCAAATTGAGGCGCAGCCCCAAGGTTCGGTGCGCGGTGAGGTCGCGAACGAGAGCGTCGGATAGCCGTTGGTTCTCGTCCTCCTCGTCGGCCACGCCCTCGTCGTCTTCGCCATCTGGCGCGGCTTCCTCGCCTCCCCGGTCCTCCTCATCCCGCGCCCCGACATCGCTGACGGAGCCGGTTTCAGCCTCAGGTTTCTCGTCCTCCGGGCGGATGAAACCCCGCTCGACCCGCACCGTGCCATCGTGATTGAGAACCACGAACGCGCCGCCGCGGGCAACATCGTAAGCATCGTAGGCCTGCCGTTTTGCCTCCAGCCGGTCGATCTCGGCCTCTAGTTCGCCAAACCGTGCGTCCACGTCGTCAGACAATTCCTCGGCCGACTGATGCTGCTCCGTCAGTCGGTCGAACTCGGTCTGGACCGCCTGAAGGGCAGCCTGATCTTCCGCCGAAAGCTCGACCGGATGCGGGTAGACGCGACGCATGCCGTGAGCATGCGGGAAGTCGAGATGGGCTTCCGTCCATCGCCACCCTTCGGCTGCCCGCAGGCTATCGGCCTCGCGGCCGAGCCTTGCTGTCACCAGCAAATCGAGCAGCGAGACGTCTTCCAGATACCCGCCGCGATCCTCGGTGAAGAGGTCGCGCAGCACCGTGCCGCCCGCCTCCGTATAGGCCTCGATCCCGACAAAGCGCGCCCGACGATCCGTTGCGACGACATGGGTTTCGGTGAGCAGACGGCGGATGGTGCTGGTATCCCGGTCATACGAGAGCCGCTCGTAGACAGCTTCCTGCCGGGCATGATCGTCGACGATGGCAAAGGCCATCAGCTGTTCAAGGGTCAGATCGCCCTCGCGATAGAGCTGCATCAATTTGGGCGAAACCGCACCCAATCGCAGGCACTGCCGCACCACATGCGCCGTGACGCCGAAGCGGGCCGCGATCTCCTCCGCACCGAGGCCGCGCTCGTCCGCGAGCTTCCTGAACGCTTCAAATTGGTCGGCGGGATGCATGTTTTCCCGGGTGACATTCTCGTCCAGGCTGATCTCGT
>NZ_JBXEJO010000036.1:0-91994 GCF_056837965.1 Bradyrhizobium ferriligni | reverse complement strand
ACGAAGTAGGGCGAGATGTAGCCGCGGTCGAACTGCATGCCCTCGACGACGTCGAGCTCGGTCTCGAGCGACTTGGCTTCCTCGACCGTGATCACGCCCTCGTTGCCGACCTTCTTCATGGCGTCGGAGAGGAACTTGCCGATCTCGGCATCGCCGTTGGCGGAGATGGTGCCAACCTGGGCGATCTCCTCGTTCGACGTGACCTTCTTCGAGTTCTTCTGGAGGTCCGCAACGACGGCTTCGACCGCGAGGTCGATACCGCGCTTCAGATCCATCGGGTTCATGCCGGCGGCGACCGACTTGGCGCCTTCCTTCACGATCGCAGCCGCGAGCACGGTCGCGGTGGTGGTGCCGTCGCCGGCCGCGTCAGCGGACTTGGAAGCGACTTCGCGCACCATCTGGGCGCCCATGTTCTCGAACTTGTCCTCGAGCTCGATCTCCTTGGCGACGGTGACGCCGTCCTTGGTGATGCGGGGAGCGCCGAACGACTTCTCGAGCACCACGTTGCGGCCCTTCGGACCGAGGGTGACCTTCACCGCGTTGGCGAGGATGTCGACGCCGCGCAGCATCTTGTCGCGCGCCTCGACGGAGAATTTGACTTCTTTAGCTGCCATCTGAATTTTTCCTTGAGAGATTTAACCTGGGAGGGAGGGAGGCGCTTAGGCCGCCTTCTTCTTGGAAGCGGGGACGTCGAGGACGCCCATGATGTCGCTTTCCTTCATGATCAGCAGGTCTTCGCCGTCGATCTTGACCTCGGTGCCCGACCACTTGCCGAACAGGACACGGTCGCCGACCTTGAGGTCGATGGGGATCAGCTTGCCAGCTTCATCGCGGCCGCCCGGGCCGACGGCGATGACTTCGCCCTGCGAGGGCTTTTCCTTGGCGCTGTCCGGAATGATGATGCCGCCAGCAGTCTTCTCTTCGGCGTCGATACGCTTGACCACGACGCGGTCGTGAAGCGGACGGAATTTCATGCAGTCCTCCTAAACATTTGTAGATGCTGTAGATTTTTGGAGAGTTAGCAGTCCAGTCCGGCGAGTGCCAGACTGGTTGGGCAGGAGATAGGCCAAGCCTTGGCGGCGGGCAAGTGCCTCTAGCAGAAAAATTGGCACTCGTGAGTGCCGCCTGCCAAAAGGATGCCGAGATCATTTCGGCATCCTTAATGCCGCCCGGAAGGGTCGCCGGGGCTATTAGCAGATGCGGTAAGCTGCTGCCAACGCAAGAAATTTCAACAACCTATTAAACATTTGGGCTTGAGATGGGTTAGTCGCGTGCGTCACATTTCTCTCATGTGAGCGCATCCATTGCCGGTGGTCCGGCGGGGGAGGTCGGCCACCACGTGAATGCGCTCCGTCACAGGAGGTTGGCATGGTCTCGCGAGTTGGTGGGGTTGTTTCCGACGATTTCCGGAAGCAGTTGCTGGGGTACGGGCTGACGACGGCGCAAATCCTCTATCGGATGCCGGATCACCCCTCGTTGCTGCAGACCTATGTCTGGCAGAACTACGACCTGTTTCCGAAATTTCCGGCGCTGCAGGATTTCCTCGCGTTCTGGCAGGCGAAGCTCGAAGGCCCGCTGTTTTCGGTGACGGTGGCGCATTCCAAGCTGGTCAAGCCGGCCGAGTTGCGCGCCGTCGACGGCGTGTTCCGGCTGCATTGATCCGCAAAGCGGCAGGGCGCGGTGTGCGCCTTTGCTCGCCTCGCGGCGCGCGACTTGTGTTAGCCTCTCTCCGTCACAAAAAGACGGGAGGCGAAACAATGGCCAAGAAGACGGCATCAAGATCGGCAGCCAAGACCGCGGTGAAGAAGAAATGGTCGGGGCTCGGCGCCGGCACCAAGAAGACGTCCGCGAAATCGTCCGCGCGCAAGACCATCAAGTCGAAGGGCCGCGTCTCGGCGGCCAAGAAGAGTGCGCCGAAAGCTGCCACCAAGGCACGGCCGAAGCAGCGCGTCGCGATCAGCCATCACCGCGAAGAGGACTTCAAGGCCGACGGGCTGCGCACCTATGCCAAGTACCGCGACCTCGGCATCGCCGCCGCCTCGCATGGCCTCGCGCAGGCGCACGTCATCCGGCTGCAGGGACCGTGCAATCCCGATGAAGTGTCGAAGCTGCACTTCCACGACGTCGACTTCCAGATGGTCTATGTGCTCAAGGGCTGGGTGAAGACCTACATGGAAGGCGAGGGCGAGACGCTGATGCAGCAAGGCAGCGCCTGGACCCAGCCGCCGCGCATCCGGCATATGATCCTGGACTACTCCGACGACGTCGAACTGCTGGAGGTGATCCTGCCGGCCGAGTTCAAGACGGTGGAGCTGAAGGCGTAGGCTTTTCGCGGCCGTCATGGCCGGGCTTGACCCGGCCATCATCCTGCTTCGCAAGATTTTCCTTGGTCGATGGATGCCCGGGTCAAGCCCTGGCATGACGATTTTCTAGTACGACCGTCGGTCTGGTAGCCCGGATGGAGCGAAGCGAAATCCGGGACTCGTGCACATGGTCAGCACCGCCCCGGACGCTGCGCTCTATCCGGGCTACGGTGATGTCAGCATCCCCAAGATCGCGCCCATCAGGCAGGTCGTCAGCGTGCCCGAGACGATCGACTTCAGCCCGAGCGCGTTGATCTCGTCGCGCCGTACACAGCGCGTCCGGAGAACGTCCCGAAGGGCGGACGCCTCGTCCGCGCGTTTTTGTTGGAATAGCTCACGAATTGAAGTCACTCGCCAAGGCGATTGACCATTTGATGCAGTTGCAGTCCCACGCTTGCTCCGAAAGGCACAATAAACGGGTAGGGCCGGATGTCTGCCATTGAGGGCAAGTGGGGGAACACATCGGCTCAGCTTTACGCAACTCCGACATCGGAGTGCGAGTACTGATGGACGGCGAGAGGCGGTTCGTCGCGGGGCGCAAGCCGAATGACATTTTCCCGCACGAGCTGCGAGCAACTTAGTAAGGACGAACAGCTAGACAAAAACCTTAGCGTGTAGGAGTATTTACGCTCACGTTTTAGTATTCATTGACGGGTATTGGCATGGTTGGGCAGAGCACAGTTGCGTCGGAGACGGTGGCCACAGAAGCTGTGGTGAAAGAAGCAGCAGGAAACGTGGCGGTTGACGAGCAGGTGGCTGACGGTAATGCCGATGAAAGCAAGTCGGCGGAGAAGAGGCTGGCCGAGAAGGCGTCGAATGTTCAAATTACGGCCGGAGCGGCTCTGATCTTCGCGTTATTTGTCGCCGTGGTTACGTTGGGTTCGCTAATTATCACTGTATTGACGCACAACATTGAGATCATTGCTGCACCTGAAAAGGCTCCGGCAGCAGTTTCAGCAAAGGCCGCAGCGGCGCCGGAGGGTGCCGGATGGATTGTAACTGGTAGAGTGATCCAAGACGCGGCCCCTATGGAGGGCATGTCGGTATGGTGCGTCGGCTATGACGGAAGCGGAAAATCCTTCACGCCTCCTCTTCGGCGTACAGACGCAGCCGGCGAGTTCAGATGCGATGCCATTCCGGAGAAGCTCGCAGGCGGCGACACCGTAAAGGACATACGGATAACTGCTAGTTTTTCGAACTGGCTGCGTTTCTTCAGTTCACCAACGACGGCCGCTCTCTCCGTTGCTCCAGGAGGCGAGGCAGTTAGGTTGAGCCAACTAAACGCCTCGTGGTGGCTTCTGCTTGCACCAGCGTGCTTTCTTTTTACGATTTTTGTTGTAGCCGGTGCATCGTTAGGTGGGGGAAGGTTCAGGCCGGTGTATTATTATGTGGCCTTATTGCTGTCGCTTGTCTTGACCGTGCTCACAGTTTCGTTCATCGCGGACGCAATCAACACATTCAATACATCCGTACCTCGTAAACAAGTCCGCACTCTCGGCTTTCTCACGATTTTTGAGGGCACCTATGTCGAGAATTCGGGGACTGAATGGCTTGTTTCTCTGACCTATCCCTCAGATTATCTGTCATCGCGAGTTCCGGACGTCACACTGTCGTCTGTTGCAGATGGAAAATCTTCGCTGGCTGCTGACCAGGCATCCTCATCCGCAGACCGCCCAAGTGCAACAGCTGCGAAGATTGTTCATGGGCTCGGTGCGCCGTTCTGGGTCATTTTCCTTTCAGTCCTCGGCGCTGGCCTGCTAACGGTGATCCTTGTCATTCAAGCAATATCTAGACCGCCTGATTTCGCATCGCTAAATGCGACCGCGTACGGGGAGCGAATGCGCATCATTCTCGAACATCAGTTCTTTGTGCTATTCGCTCCGCTCAGTGGAATTTTCGTTTTTCAATTGTTGGTTCTCGCGGGTGCTGCGAAGGAACCAGTCACGGTGGCCACAATAATTCTTGGCGCGGGCGCGACACTGAATGGCCTTCTCTCAAAGGCGGTGAAGTCTGCGCAGCAATACTTGCAAGGAGCTTCAGGCGAGGGGTGAGATGAGGCGATGGCAAGTGGCTTCCAACCGCGAAGCAATAGCCTTGAATGGTGAGACCGTTTTCACAATGAGGGTCGCTGTTCTTGCTTTAGGGCATGGCACTTAGGGTAGGTGACACGATGTTCGCTGTGTCTGCAATGCGCGACAGAACGGACCACCAGCGACCCATGCTCCGCCAATTTCATTGAGATGGTTCGTGGAACGCTGCCGTTCACCAATTTGACTTGCCAAAGCCAGCGTCAGCGGGTTGCCGGGCTTGGCTCGGAGAGTTCGCAAAGGTAGCATTGAGACGATTCTATCACCAAAACGAGTGCATCCATGACGATCGTCAAGCTCAACCAACAATGGATCATTGGGTCCTCCATCGGAGGCGGCGGCTTCGGTAGAGTTTTTGAGGCCAAGAACGCGGATGGCGCCGCCGAATCTGCTGTTGTGAAGCTGGTTCCGAAAGCTCCGGGTGCGGAGCGAGAGATGCTGTTCGTGAAGCTGGATGGAGTTCGTCGCGTCGTGCCGATCATAGACAGCGGCGAGCACGAAAATAGTTGGGCCTTAGTGATGCCTCGCGCCAAAGAATCATTGCGGGAGCATCTCAACCGCGCGGGTGGGTCGCTTAGCCCAACCGAGACGACGGCGATTTTGTGTGAAATTGCAACAGCGCTTTCGGACCTTGATGGTCGAGTTGTTCATCGTGATCTAAAACCCGAGAACGTTCTTCTTTTGGACGGTCAGTGGTGTTTGGCTGACTTTGGCATCTCACGATATGCTGAAGCTACAACGGCACCTGATACTCAGAAGTACGCAATGACCGCTCCTTACGCTGCGCCGGAACGTTGGAGAGCAGATAGAGCCACAAGTGCAACTGACGTTTATGCACTTGGGGTGATGGCTTTTGAGATGTTAGCGGGTACGCGCCCGTTTCTCGGACCGAGCTTCGAAGACTATCGAGAGCAGCATCTACACTCCGACGCACCGGTGTTGACAAATGGTAGTTCGGCGCTTCGCGCACTCGTCGGAGAAATGCTCTTCAAAGCAGGGGGAGCTCGACCTTCGCCGGGAAACTTGCTCGCTCGTCTCGAACGTTCGAAGGACCAGCAAAGATCAGGAGGACTGGCAAAATTGGGCGAGGTCCACCTACAAGAAGTTGCGCGCCGAAGCGAGGGTGAACGATTGGCATCTGAGAAGCGCAGTATGGCCGAAGCGCGAAAGGACCTTTTCCTCGCCGGCTCGGCAATGCTGAAGAGCCTGCAGGAAGAGTTGATCCAGGCGATTCTTGAGGCTGCACCAAGCGCAACGCAAAGCAGGTCTGGCAAGCGCAACGGTGCAACAATCAACCTTGGCGCGGCACAATTGGAATTGGTGCCTGTGTTCGAGACGCCAGCCTCGCCGTGGGAATGGGAGGCGCCGAACTTCGACGTTGTTGCGCACTCTGGGATTATTATACGCATCCCGCGAGACCGATATGAATTCGAGGGCCGAAGTCACTCTTTGTGGTATTGTGACGCCTTCGAGGCTGGCCGGTTCGAGTGGATCGAAACAGCATTTATGATCTCGCCTTTCTCGCGTAAGACGTCGACTATGCGTCCATTTTTGGCAGACCCAGGCGTGGTCTCGGCAAAAGCTTTGTGGAACGGTATGTCCGAATATCAGTTGGCGTGGCCAATGGAGCGACTGGATTCGGAAGGCTTCGTCGATAGATGGGCGAATTGGCTTGGTGATGCCGCGCAGGGAAGGTTGCAAGTTCCGTCGACGATGCCGGAGAGGCCAACGCCTAGAAATTGGCGTTAGGGGTGATACGTCAACTCAGGCCTACATAACCCCTTGCTTTCGAGCAACCGATCACCCTGTCTTTTTCTCGCACAATCGAGTTATTCGTTTTCACCAGCCATTCCTCGGTCAACACGACCGAGAATTCTATGGGTACGTTACCACCCTTTGCGCGGCCAAATTTCCACAGTGTTGCAGGAAAATCGTTTCGGGTAACAAGTCGCCCGTGAGCGAAAGCGTCACGAATTTGCACGATGCCGCGGTCAACCGTGTACAGTGGGGCTTCGACCTTATCGAGGCCGTTGTTATAAACATCGATAATGAATCCAAGCGACATGTAATTCGTCGCAAACGTCTCCTGCGCGTAGGTATCGCCGATTTTTGGAAATTCGTGTGTTTCTCCCTTTTGAAGTACAAGGAAGTACCTCAATACTGTTTCGACGGCCTGCAGATTCATGATTAGTCCGCCGGTCAGACGAAGGTGCTTTTCAGAATCTAAGAGAGCGAACCTCAAAAGAGCGCGTATTCGGCGGACTGTTTAGAATAGATGCGTCGCCTTGGTTAGTCGCCGTTGGTGGTGGAAACCACCAAATACTGAAAATTTTGGCCTTGACTGGCGGAAGGGTGGGATTCGAACCCACGGTACTCTTGCGGGCACGCCGGTTTCGTAGTCCGCATGGAGCGAAGCGCAATCTGGGAATCGCGCACGCGGGCCGAGCGGCCCCGGATTGCGCTTCGCTTCATCCGGGCTACGGCTGCGTCAGCATCCCCACGATCGCACCCATCAGGCAGGTCGTCAGCGTGCCGGAGACGATCGACTTCAGCCCGAGCGCGTTGATCTCGTCGCGCCGCTCGGGCGCCATGATGCCGAGGCCGCCGATCATGATGCCGAGGCTCGCGAAATTGGCGAAGCCGCACATCGCGTAGAGCATAATCAGCCGCGAGCGCGAATCGAGCGCGTCGGGGCCGAGCTTCGACAGGTCGACATAGGCGATCAACTCGTTCAGCACAGTCTTGGTGCCCATCAGGCTTCCGGCCGTGATCGCCTGCGGCCAGGGCAGGCCCATCAGCCAGCACACAGGCGCCATCACGTAACCAAGCAGCCGCTGCAGCGAAATCTTCGCGCCGCCGATCTCCGGCAGCAGGCCGATGATCGCGTTCGCCAGATAGACCAGCGCGACCAGCACCAGCAGCATCGCGATGATGTTCATCAAGAGCTCGAGCCCGGCGGCCGTGCCCTTCACGATGGCGTCCATCGTCGACGACACCTGGATATCGGGATTGTCGAGCGATCCGCCGGTGCGCTTGTCCGACGTCTCCGGCACCATGATCAGGCTCACTAAAATAGCGGCCGGCGCGCCGAGCACCGAGGCGATGACGAAATGCGCGGCCGCATCCGGGATCAGCGGCGCCAGCAGCGTGGCGTACAGCACCAACACCGTGCCGGCGATCCCGGCCATGCCGCCGGTCATCACCAGAAACAATTCGGAGCGCGTCAGCTGTGCGAGATAGGGGCGGATGAAGAGCGGCGCTTCGACCATGCCGAGGAAGATATTGGCCGCGGTCGAGAGCCCGACCGCGCCGCCGACGCCGAGCGTGCGCTCCAGGATCCAGGCCATGCCGCGCACGACAGGCGGCAGCACGCGCCAATAGAACAACAGCGTCGTCAGCACGCTCATCACAAGCACGATCGGCAGCGCCTGGAAGGCGAGGATGAAATCCGAGCCGGGCGCCTTGGGATCGAACGGCGCCGGGCCGCCGCCGACATAGCCGAACACGAAGGCAGTGCCGGCGCGCGTCGCGGCGGCGATCGTGCCGACGGCGTCATTGATCGCGCCGAAGGCCTGCGTCACCAGCGGCACCTTGATCAGCACCATCGCAGTGACGATCGTGACGGCAAGTCCGATCGCCGCCTGGCGCAGCGACACCTTCAGGCGATTCTCGCTCAGCGCCCAGGCGATCAAGAGCAACGCCACCACGCCGAACGCCGATTGCAACTGCAGCATCACGCCCCCAAAAAAACTCGCGGGATTATGGGCAGAGGCCTCGCGCAGCGCAATGCTGTTGCGCGTTCAGCTCGTCGCCATTGACAAGTTGCAGGCGCTCGGTCACGCAATCATCCATGTCCTCCGCCACGCCGGCCGGCGCCCGCGATCTGCTCGGCCACAGACCGTTCCTGTTCTTCTTGTCGTCGCGCAGCCTGTCGCGCTTCTCCAGCCAGATCGGCGCGGTGGCGATCGGCTGGCAGATCTATGATCTGACCGGCAGCGCCTTCGACCTCGGCATGGTCGGACTGGTGCAGTTTCTGCCGACGGCGCTCCTGGTGTTCGTCGCCGGCCACGCCGCCGATCGCTTCGAGCGCAAGCGCGTGGTGCAGGCCTGCCAGATCGCGGAGGCGCTGACCGCATTGTTTCTCGCCGGAAGCACTTTTGCCGGCACCATCTCCGAGACCCAGATCTTCGTCGCGACCTTCGTGCTCGGGATCGCCGGCGCGTTCGAGAGCCCGGCGACCGCCGCGCTGTTGCCGCTGATCGCGCCGCAAGGCTCGCTGCAGCGGGCGACCGCGATCTCGAGCGGCGCGGCGCAGGTCGCGACCATCACCGGACCCGCGCTCGGCGGCTTCGCCTATGCCCTGATGCCGAGCGCGCCCTACGGCATCATGATGGTGTTCTGGCTGTTCGGCGCCCTGCTCACCGGCGGCATCGGCCGGCTGCAGCAGGCGCCGGTGAAGAACGGCGGGTCGTCGGACGACCTGTTTGCCGGCGTCACCTTCGTTCGCGGCAATCCGGCGATACTCGGCACCATCTCGCTCGATCTGTTCGCGGTGCTGTTCGGCGGCGTCACCGCGCTGCTGCCGATCTATGCCCGCGACATCCTGATGACCGGCCCGCTCGGCCTCGGCATCCTGCGCGCCGCGCCCGCGGTCGGCGCGCTGTTGATGACGATGGTGCTGGCGCGGCACACCATCAACCGCCGCGTCGGCATGCGGATGTTCCAGGCGGTGATCGTGTTCGGCGTCGCGACGGTGGTGTTCGCGCTGTCGCACTGGATGTGGCTGTCGGCGCTGGCGCTCGCGGTGCTCGGCGCCGCCGACACGATCAGCGTCGTGATCCGCTTCTCGCTGGTGCAGCTCGCCACCCCCGACGAGATGCGCGGCCGCGTCGGCGCGGTGAACTTCCTGTTCATCAACGCGTCGAACCAACTCGGCCAGTTCGAGAGCGGCGTCACCGCGGCGCTGCTCGGCACCGTGCCGTCGGCCGTGCTCGGCGGCATCGCCACGGTAGCGGTCGCGCTGCTCTGGATGAAGCTGTTCCCGACGCTGCGGGACGTGGAGAAGCTGGAGTAGGGCCTTCTTACCTCGCCCCGCTTGCGGGGAGAGGTCGGATTGCGCAGCAATCCGGGTGAGGGGGACTCTCCGCGAGTTTGTCTCTCACCGTCCTAGTGGAGACTGCCCCTCATCCCGACCTTCTCCCCGCGCGCGGGGAGAAGGGGAAGATCAGCCCCGGCAAGCTTTCACGATTTCGGAATAATGGAAAAATATCGCTGATTTGCCCGACGTGTCAAGTCGCCGTGTCGAACGCCGGCAGCTGCCGGCTGCCTTGCATGGGGTTGTTTTCGATATTTTGACGATGCGCCCCTGCGACGGTCGGCCGGGACAAGCCCGGCCGGCCGTCGTGATAGCCCTGCCGCAAGCAGGGATGAGAAGATCAGCCCCGGCCCACGAACGGCATCTTGGTCGCCATCACAGTCATGAATAGCACGTTGGCGTCGAGCGGCAGGCCGGCCATGTAGGCGACGGCATCGCCGACCGCCTTGGCGTCCATGCGCGGCTCGTGCTTGGTGGTGCCGTCCGGCTGCAGCACGCCGGGGCCGTTGACCATGCGGTCGGTCATCGGGGTCGCGGCGTTGCCGATATCGACCTGGCCGACCGCGATGTCATACATGCGCCCGTCGAGGTTGGACGACTTGGTGAGGCCGGTGATGGCGTGCTTGGTCGAGGTGTAGGCGGCGGAGAACGGCCGCGGCGCGTGCGCCGAGATCGAGCCGTTGTTGATGATGCGGCCGCCGCGCGGCGTCTGGTCCTTCATGATGCGGAAGGCGTGCTGGGTGCACAGGAACGGCGCGGTGAGGTTGGTGTTGACCACGGCCTGCCACTGCTCGAGGGCTAAGTCCTCGAAGTTCACCGGCGGCGCACCCATGCCGGCGTTGTTGAACAGCACGTCGAGCCGGCCATAGGTCGCCTTCACCTTGTCGAACAGCGCGGCGATCGCGGCCGGGTTGGCCATGTCGGCCGACACGCACAGGCTCTTGCCGGCGGGGCCGAGCTTGGCGGTCTCTTCCAGCATCTCGATGCGGCGCCCGGCGAGCACCACGGTGTAGCCCTTGTCCATCAAAGCGAGCGACGCGGCGCGTCCGACGCCGGTGCCGGCGCCGGTCACGAGTGCGATCTTGCGGGTTGCCTCAGTCATCCGAGTTTCCTCTTACTTGGTTTTTGCTTCGGTTTCGTTCTTGTAGGGTGGGCGTGGAATGTTCTGGTGCGCCGCACGGAGCGCCGCCGACCAGCGCGAGCGCAGGTCGTGGAAATAGGGCTCGCCGGCCTCGATGCGGTGATTGAGATCGGCCTCGCAGGCATCGGTGCGCACCACGAGCACGTCGATCGGCAGGCCGACGCCGAGGTTGGAGCGCATCGTCGAATCCATCGAGATCAGGCCCGTTTTGAGCGCCTCGTAGAGCTCGACGTCGTAATGCATGGCGCGGTCGAGCACCGGCTTGCCGTATTTGTGCTCGCCGATCTGCAGGTATGGCGTGTCGGTGGTGCACTCGATGAAGTTGCCGGCGGTGTAGACCATGAACAGGCGCATCCGCGAGCCCTTGATCTGGCCGCCGAACAGGAACGAGACGTCGAAGGAGATGTCCTCGGCGCGCAGCGCATCGCCCTCGGTTGCGTGCACCGAGCGGATGGCGCGGCCGATCCGCTGCGCCGCCTGGAACATGGTCGGGGCGTTCATCAGGGTCTCGAGTTCACCGGTGTCCGGATTTTCCATGCCCTCGGTCAGGGTCGACAGCACCGACTGGCTGATCGCCAGATTCCCGGCGCTGGCGATCGCCATGATGCGCTCGCCGGGCTTTTCGAAGATGTGCAGCTTGCGGAAGGTCGAGACATTGTCGAGGCCGGCATTGGTGCGGGTATCGGCGATCATGACGAGCCCGTCGCGCACCAGAATTCCGCAGCAATAGGTCATTTCAAGTCCTCAGACGGCCCGAGTTTCTCGGCCGGAAACTAGTAGCCAATTTCGAGGATGCATCCAACCCCAATTCCCCGTGACGGGAGGTGCAGTGGCCCGTCAAAGAGGGGCGGGACGACCGAGCGATGGCCGGGCGCCCGTTCCAGCCGTCCAGGTTGCGGGGCGCATCCCGGTCTCGCTCTGCGTTGCGCGCAGCCGGCAATGATCTTGGCCCCGCGTCGTTGCGAGGGGCGGGGTGTTGTGCTCGACTGCCTGCAACCGACGACAACAAGAAATTTCGGGAGGCGAGAATGTCGTTCAAACTGGCCGCGTGCATCGTGGCATTGGGTTTCGCGGCGCTCGCCGCGAGCCCTGCATCGGCGCAGAAGAAGGGCGGCACGCTGCGGCTCTATCACAACGACAATCCGCCCTCGACCTCGCTGCTCGAGGAATCCACCATCGCCTCGGTGATGCCGTTCGCGGCCGTCTTCAACAACCTCGTGGTGTTCGATCCGGCCAAGGTGCACGAAAGCATCGACACCGTGATCCCCGATCTCGCCGAGAGCTGGTCGTGGGACCAGACCAACACGAAGCTTACCTTCAGGCTGCGCCACGGCGTGAAGTGGCATGACGGTCAGCCGTTCACCGCCAAGGACGTGCAGTGCACCTGGCGGATGCTGATCGGCAAGAGCGAGACCCAAGACGTCAAAACACCGGACTTCAAGCGCAACCCGCGCAAGGTCTGGTACTCGAAGCTCAAGGACGTCAGCATCAATGGCGAGGATGAGGCGACCTTCGAGCTGACCGAGCCGCAGCCTGGCCTGCTGGCGCTGCTCGCCAGCGCCTTCTCGGTGGTCTATCCCTGCCACGTGCCGCAGCAGGTGATGCGCACCAAACCGGTCGGCACCGGGCCGTTCAAGTTCGTCGAGTTCCGGCGCGGTGACTCCATCCGTCTGATCCGCAACCCCGATTACTTCAAGAAGGATCGGCCGTATCTCGACGAGATCACGGTGCGCTCGATCGACAGTCGCGCCACCCGCATGCTGGCGTTCGCGACCGGCGACTATGACATCACCTTTCCGTCCGACGTCAGCATTCCCCTGATGAAGGACGTCAAGGCGCGGGCGCCGAACGCGATCTGCGAGATGACGTCGACCAATCTGCAGATCAATCTTCTGGTCAACCGCGTCAATCCGCCGTTCGACAATCCGGAGATCCGCAAGGCGATGTCGCTGGCGCTGGATCGCAAGGCCTTCAACAGCATTCTGTTCGAAGGCACCGGACGGCTCGGCGGCGCGATGCAGGCCAAGCCCGAAGGCGAGTGGGGCATGCCGCCGGAGATCCTGTCGACGCTGATGGGTTACGGCCCCGATACCGCGAAGAACCTCGCCGAGGCGCAGGCGATCATGCAGAAGCTCGGCTACAGTGAAGCCAAGCCGCTGTCGATCAAGATCCAGACCCGCAATCTGCCGACCTATCGCGATCCGGCGGTGATCCTCGCCGACCAGCTCAAGAAGATCTACATCACAGCCGAGCTCGACATTCTGGATACGCCGCGCTGGTACTCGCGGTTGCAGCGCAAGGATTACACCATCGGCCTCAATGTCACCGGCGTCAGCGTCGACGATCCCGACGGCAATCTGGTCGAGAACTATTCCTGCAACTCCGAGCGCAACTACACCCAGTACTGCAATGCCGAGGTCGACAAGCTGCTGGCGGCGCAGTCGCGCGAGGTCGACAAGGACACGCGCCGCAAGATCGTGTTCGACATCGAGCGCCTCTTGGTCGACGACGCCGCGCGGCCGGTCATCCTGCACTCATCGGCCGGCAATTGCTGGCAGCCTTACGTGAAGAACTTCCATCCGCACGACAACAGCCAGTACAACAATCTGCGTTTCGAGGATGTCTGGCTGGATAAATAGGGCGTGCGGCCCCCGCCGGCGACGACGTCCGCCGTCGCCCTCGTGCGCCTCGTCCTTTGCTCGTTCACACGACGAGGAGCAGTCTCGGTTCCTGCGCACACACGCTTGCGCCGATCGCCGGGTGTCAAGATCGACGGCGCCCGTCAGTCAGACCGCGCAGAGATCCATAGGAACATCCCGAAGCCGCTACGGAAGCTCGGATATCAGCTTGGTCCACTCGGCCTCGGGCCAGGCCCGTGATGTGCAGGTCCGTATGTTTCCCAGAGAACTAAGGGCCAGCGCGAGTTTTGTGATGTTGTCGCCGAGAGGCGCCTCGGCGAGAAGAAGGATGTCGTGCTCGCCGGAGGTGAGATAGACCTCCTTGATTTCGACACCCAGCGTCTTGGCGAGTTCTTTCGCCGCTCGGCTGCGTTTGGGAGCTTCCTTGACATTACGAATTCCCTGGTCGGTCCAGTCGATCCTCAAGATGAATGTCGCCATGTCGTCCTCCAAGGGTTAAGCACTGCCCTTGTCTGCCGCGCGCGCGGCGGGCCAACCTGCTTCATGTTGAAGTTGAGGGAGCGCCACATAAGGCAGGCGCTGCTTTCAGACTGCGATGCCTGCCGACGGCCTGACCGCTGCCCGTTCCTTCAAACGGCGACGTCGGCCCGTCCCGTCTCAAAGGGCAGCTCGACGTAGATTACGCCACGTCGCTTGTTCGAGAAAGAGGGCTCCCCGCGTTGTGATCGGGAGCGCGGCGGCCTCGCGTAAGCGAGGGCGCCGCATCAAGATCACACCCTCTGCGCAAGGATGCGGCCGCAGACCTTCGCGCGCCGGACAGCTATCCGGTGCAAGTCAGGTGTGGGTGTAGTCACCGGGTTTCAACCCGAGCGCCTTGACAGCTGCTTCGGGAAGCGGCCCCCACGCTTCGATCGTTTCATTCGGGGCCATCATGTCCGCAATAATTGCCGTGGCCTTTGCCGCGTCTCCTTCAGCCACGAAGAAGACCGAGCGAACAGGCGGGCCGCCGTCCAACGGCGCAGTTGTTACGAGGACAACCTGACCATTTGCCATGCTCTCTTATACCGCAGTTGCGGCGCTGTGCCACGGATCCTGTCGATCGATCCTCACGACCCGGCCGCTGACGCGTGCGCCCAGAGCGAAGCTGCCGCGGTATTGCATCGTCGCGGCTCGAACACCAAATAGCTAAATGTGGGAGGCAGAACCGCTCCAGGAATGAGCGCGTGGCCAGCAAAAGAGCAAACGAAGAGCTCCCCGTCATTGCGCGCTTTGAGGTGCGCCGCCGCAATTATCTCGCGCCCGACGGCTCGATAGAGCGGCCGCTTCCTGCCTTCGCCACCGATGCCAGGCTGCTCGCCGAACTTTACCGGTCGATGGTGCTCTTGCGCCTGTTTGACCGAAAGGCGGTTGCATTGCAGCGCACTGGTCGACTGGGAACCTATGCCGTTTCGCTCGGCCAGGAGGCGGTGTCGGTCGGCATCGCGAGTGCGATGCGGGAAGATGACGTTCTGCTGCCCTCCTATCGCGACAACGGTGCGTTGCTTTGGCGTGGCGTCAAGCTGGAGGAGATCCTGCTGTTCTGGGGCGGCGACGAGCGAGGCAATGACTTCTCCGGTCCGCGCCACGATTTCCCGTTCTGCGTTCCCGTCGGATCACAGGCGCCGCACGCCGCCGGTGTTGCCTATGCCCTGAAGCTGCGCAAGGAGCCACGCGTGGCCGTCTGCCTGTTCGGCGACGGCGCCACCTCGAAAGGCGACGTCTACGAGGCCATGAATTTCGCCGGCGTTCACAAATTGCCGCTCGTATTCGTCGCCACCAACCATCAATGGGCCATATCGGTGCCGCTGCGGCTGCAGACGGCGTCCGAGACGCTGGCGCAGAAGGCCATCGGCGCCGGGTTCAGCGGCGAGCAGGTGGACGGGAGTGATGTGGTGGCGATGCGCGCCGCCGCCGAGGAGGCCATTGCCGCTGCCCGCGATGGCAAGGGCCCTCACTTCATCGAAGCGGTCACCTACCGGCTCGGCGATCACACGACGTCAGATGATGCATTGCGCTATCGTTCGGCCGAAGAAGTCCAGGCGCACTGGAAGGAAGAGCCGATCGCGCGCCTCAGGTCCTATCTTGTGGGTCAGAAGATGTGGACCAAGGCGGACGAGGAGCACCTCGCCGCCGAGTGCCATGAGCGCATCGAAGCGGCGGTGGAGCGCTATTTGAAGACGCCGCCGCGCCGAGCCGAAACCATGTTCGACAACCTCTATGCCGAGCTGCCCGAGGCGTATGCCGCGCAGCGCCGCGAACTCGCGGGAGAGAACGATGCCTGAAGTCACGTTGGTCGAAGCCATCAATCTGGCTCTCGGCCGCGCCATGGCGGATGATCCCGATGTGGTCGTGCTCGGCGAGGATGTCGGCGTCAATGGCGGCGTCTTCCGCGCGACGGCCGGCTTGCAGGAGCGCTTCGGTCCGGAGCGCGTCCTCGATACGCCGCTTGCCGAACTCCTGATCAGCGGGCTTTGCGTCGGCATGGCCGCGCAGGGATTGAAGCCCATCGGCGAAATCCAGTTCATGGGATTTATCTATCCCTGTCTCGATCAGCTGGTGAACCACGCATCACGGCTGCGCAACCGTACCCAGGGACGACTGACCTGTCCGATGGTCCTGCGGACGCCGCATGGTGCCGGCATTCGCGCGCCCGAGCATCATTCCGAAAGCACCGAGGCGATGCTCGCCCACATTCCGGGCTTGCGTGTCGTGATGCCTTCGTCGCCGGAGCGCGCCTATGGACTTCTCCTCGCCGCGATCCGCGATCCAGATCCGGTGGTGTTCCTGGAGCCGACGCGGTTGTACCGCGCCGTGAAAGGCGAGGTCGAGGACAACGGCGAAGCCTTGCCGATGGATCGCGCCTTTGTCGAGAGGGAGGGTCGCGACGTCACGCTGATCAGCTGGGGTGCGATGCTGAAGGAAACGATGGCCGCAGCGGACGCGCTCGCCGACGAGGGCATCGCTGCCGAGGTTATCGACCTCGCCACGCTCAAGCCCTACGATGAAAACACCGTGCTCAGGTCGGTCGCAAAGACCGGGCGCTGCGTCATCGTGCACGAGGCCGCGCACACCGGCGGATTTGGCGCGGAGATCGCAGCCATGATCGCCGAGCGCGGACTATCCTCGCTGCTCGCACCCGTGACCCGCGTCACCGGCTACGACACGATCATCCCGATGGCCCGCCTTGAGCAAAGCTACATGCCGTCGGTCGGACGCATCGTGACCGCAGCCCGAAAGGCGCACCAGTACAACTGAACACCAACGGACCTTGTGCCATGCGCCAGTTCACGTTGCCGGACCTTGGTGAAGGTCTTGAAGAAGCTGAGATCGTCACCTGGTACGTCAACGAGGGCGATCACGTCGTGACCGATCAGCCGCTCGTTTCGGTCGAGACCGACAAGGCGGTGGTCGAGATACCGGCGCCGTCGAGCGGACGCATTGCGCGCCTGTTCGGTGCCAAGGGCGATATCGTGAAGGTCGGCGCGCCGCTCGTCGAGTTCGCCGAGGACGCCGGGCAGGACACCGGCACGATTGTGGGCGAACTCGACACCGGCGAGCAACGGCCGGCGCCAGCAACTGCCTCGCCGCCCAGCGGGCAGGGAGCCCAAGTGTTTCCGGCAGTGCGCGCCCTTGCGCGCAAGCTTGACGTCGCGCTCGATCTCGTCGAGGCGACCGGGCCCGGCGGCACCATCACGCGGGCCGATGTCGAGAGGGCGGCGAAGCGGATGTCTCACAGCGGGCCCGCCGAGCCGCTGCGCGGCTTGCGCCGCGCGATGGCCCAACGCATGACGGCAGCGCATGCGGAAATCGTCCCCGCGACGGTCACCGATGAAGCCGACATCGACGATTGGCGGCAGGGCGAGGACGTGACAATCCGCTTGGCGCGGGCGATCGCCGCTGCCTGCAAGGCAGAGCCCGCGCTTAATGCCTGGTATCATTCCGGTACGGGAGAACGGCGCCTGATCGAGCGCATCGATCTCGGCATCGCCGTCGACACCGGCGGCGGCCTGATCGTTCCCGTGCTGCGCAATGTCGCGGAGCGGAGCGTATCGGACCTGCGGGCCGGACTCGACCGTCTGCGAGCCGACGCAATCGCGCGCGCGATACCCCCGGAGGAATTGCGCGGTGCGACGATCACGTTGTCGAACTTCGGTATGATCGGAGGCCGGTTTGCCAATCTCATCATCGTGCCGCCGCAGACGGCGATCGTCGGCGCCGGGCGGATATCGGAGCGCGTGGTCGCGCTTCGGGGACAGGTTGCGGTCCGGCGCACGCTGCCGCTATCGCTGACCTTCGATCATCGGGTGGTGACGGGCGGCGAAGCTGCCCGTTTCCTGGTTGTCCTCAAATCCGACGTCGAGCGCATTTCGTGACATCACTCATTCGCGAGACAAGCGTCACGGCTCCTGCCTCTGTCCCGCAGGTGCATCGACGAGGAACGCCTCGTCGACGGGCACGCCGAGCGCCGTGACCAGCCGGTTGGTCTCGGCGGCCATGCCGACGATCGCCAGCATTTCCTGATATTCGGCGTCGGTCATGCCCTTGGCGCGGGCGCTCGCGGTGTGCGAGTGAATGCAATAGCTGCAGCCGTGCGCCACCGAGACGGCGACGTAGAGCATCTCCTTGACCTTCGGATCGAGCGCGCCCGGTGCCATCACCTCCTTGATGCTCTCCCAAGTCCGCCGCAGGGTCTTCGGATCATGCGCGAGCGCGCGCCAGAAATTGTTGATGAAGTCCGAGTTCCGCGTCTTGCGGATGTCGTCGAAGACGGCGCGTGCCTCCGCCGGGAGTTCGGCGTCGGAAAGCAGTTTTACGGTGGCCATGGCTTGTCCCGCTGGTGTGGTTGCAGCAGCGATCATATCACGGCCGGTCGGCCCGTCCGGTCACGATCGGGAAACGAGACGAACGTGCGTGGTGCACCGCCTACGATTGCGTCTGGCTCTGCCACTGTCCGGGGCGGCCGGCCTGATCGACCTTGACCGCGACCGTCAGCGTCTCGTTGCCGCCGCCATAGCGGGTGCCGCGGACCGGGGCGGCGCCTAGATAGTCGAGGCCGATCGCGACGCGGGCATGGGCGTCGGTGGTGCAGATGCCGTTGGCGGCGTCGAAGCCGACCCAGCCGAGATCGGGCACGAAGGCCTCGGCCCAGGCATGGCCGGCCTGCTGGTTGACCATGCCGTCGGAGCGCAGGAAGTGGCCGGAGACGAACCGCGCCGGAACGCCGCCGGCGCGCGCGCAGGCGATCAGGATGTGCGCGTAGTCCTGGCAGACACCGCACTTCAGCGCGAACGCCTCGGCGGCCGAGGTGGCGCTGTTGGTCGGGTCCTCGTCGAAGGTCATGTGCTCGTAGATCTGCGCCATCAGCGCGTGCAGGAAGCCGAGCACGTCGCCGCCGGCCTCGGTGCGCAGCTCGCGCACGACGGCCGTCATTGCCGGGTTGAGGTCGGTCAGCGGTGTGGGACGCAGGAACAGGCTCGGCGGAAACCGCTCGTCGCTGCCGCGCAGCACGCCGCCGGTATCCTGGGTCTCGATCAGGCCCTCGCAATGGATCGTGAGGTCAGCGATCGAGCCGTGCGTCAGCACATGCGTGACGTTGCCGAAGGCGTCCTCATGGGTGTCGAGCCGGGAATCGGTCGAGACGTCGATCTGCCAGTCCGCGACATATTGGCCGTCATGGCTGCCGGGCGTCATCCGCAGAATCTGGATCACGCCCGAGGCCGCCGGCTCGTAGCGATACGTGGTGGTATGGGCTATCCGCAGGCGCATGGCTCAACCGGAGTTCAGTCGGTTTTTCGGGGCATGACGTCTTTCGTCCTAATCGGGCGCGAAAGCAAGACGTCGATGGCCGGGACACCCATGCGAAGACGCGCTTCGCGCTTTTGGCCCGCCATGACGACAATTTGAGCGTTTTTCAGCCGTATCGGTTAGATCAGGTACTGCTTGGTGATGATCTCACCCAGCCGTGAGTTGTCCGCGATGAACTCCTGGATGAATTCGTGCACGCCGTGCTGGAAGATATCATCCATGTTGCTGTGCTCGAGCCGGTTCCTGATGCCGCGGGCATGGCGTTGCGAGGCGCCCTGGCGGCCATAGGCGACGCCAATCTGGTCGAGGTTGCGCACGAGGTTGCTGTAGCAGCTGGCAAGCGAGCGCGGCAGCGTATCGTTGAGGATCAGGAGGTCGGCGATCAGCCAGGGCTTCAGGGTTTCCCGGTAGACCCAGTGATAGGCGGTCGTTGCCGACACCGAGCGCAGGATCGAGGTCCACTGGTAGTAGTCCAGCGGGCCGCCGACATGCTCCTCCTCGGGCAACAGCATGTGATACTTCACGTCGAGAATCCGCGCGGTATTGTCGGCGCGCTCGAGATGGACCCCGAGCCGCGAGAACCAGTAGGCGTCGTTGCGCAGCATGGTGCGGTAGGCCGAGCCGTCGAAACGCAGCGAGGTCTCCTGCACGAAGCGCAGGAATTTGGCCAGCTCCTCGCGGTTGGCGGGACCCTTGTTCCAGACCGCCTGCAGCTCGATCCAGGCCGAATTGATGGTGTCCCACATTTCGGATGTCAGCGCGGTGCGCACCGAGCGTGAATTGAGCCGCGCCGCCTCGATGCAGTTCTTGATCGAGGACGCATTTTCCGACGAGAAGGAGAGATATTCGATGACGTTCCGCTCGTTGGCTTCCTCATAGTGATCGTAGAAGCTCGCGCCGACGCCGGCGGTGAGCAGTGCGGAATCCCACTCGTTGGTCTTGCCGACATAGGCCGCGGGCAGCGCGGTGACGCGCAACGTCGCATCGATGGTGCGCGCCAAATATTCGGCGCGTTCGACGTAACGGGCCAGCCAGAACAGGTTTTCGGCGGTGCGCGACAGCATGCGATAGTCCCTACAAGACGAAACGTGTTTCACCTCCCCCTGAAAGGGGGAGGTCGACGCGCAGCGGCGGGTGAGGGTCTTCTCTCCATTCGGCGTATGCGGCCGACCCCCACCCCGACCCTCCCCCTTGCAGGGGGAGGGAGGGCTCGCGCAGCGCGTTTGGCTTCAAATCACTCACTCAGTATCCAGGTGTCCTTGGTGCCGCCGCCCTGGCTCGAATTGACGACGAGCGAGCCTTCCTTCAGCGCGACGCGGGTCAGCCCGCCGGGCACGATGGTGGTGTGGCTAGAGCCGGTCAGCACGAACGGGCGGAGGTCGACATGGCGCGGCGCCAGCCCCTTGTCGGTGCAGGTCGGGCAGGTCGACAGCGCCAGCGTCGGCTGGGCGATGAAGCCTTCGGGCTCGCGCTTGAGCTTGTCGCGGAACGCCTCGATCGTCGCCTTGGTGGCGGCGGGTCCGATCAGCATGCCGTAGCCGCCCGAGCCGTGCACCTCCTTGACGACGAGGTCGGCGAGGTTGTCGAGCACGTAGGACAGATCCTGCGCCTCGCGGCAGCGCCAGGTCTGCACGTTCTTCAGGATTGGCTCCTCGCTGAGATAGAACTTCACGATATCAGGCATGTAGGAATAGATCGCCTTGTCGTCGGCGATGCCGGTGCCGACCGCATTGGCGAGCGTGATGTTGCCGGCGGCGTAGGCCGACATCAGTCCGGGGACGCCGAGCGCGGAATCCGGACGGAAGGTGAGGGGATCGAGAAAATCGTCGTCGACGCGGCGGTAGATCACGTCGACCCGCTTCAGCCCCTCGGTGGTGCGCATGAACACCTCATCGTTCTTGACGATGAGGTCGCGCCCCTCGACCAGTTCGATGCCGAGCTTGTCGGCGAGGAAGGAGTGCTCGTAATAGGCCGAGTTGTAGACACCGGGCGTCATCAGCGCGACCGTCGGCTCGGCGGAGGCGCTGTGCGGCGCCACCGACCGCAGCGCCGACAGCAGCTCGTCCGGATAACGCTCCACCGGCGCGACGCGGTGCCGCGCGAACAGGTCCGGAAACAGCCGCATCATGATCTCGCGGTTTTCCAGCATGTAGGACACGCCGGATGGCGTGCGCGCATTGTCCTCCAGCACGATGAAATTGTCGGGATCGGTGCGGATGATGTCGATGCCGGCGATGTGGACGTAGATGTCGTGCGGCACGTCCTGGCCGTTCATCTCCGGACGGAACACCGGGTTCTGGAAGATCAGATCTTCGGGGATGACGTTGGCGCGCAGGATGTCGCGGCCGTGATAGATATCCTTCAAGAACATGTTGAGCGCGAGCACGCGCTGCTTGAGGCCCTTCTCCAGCAGCGTCCACTCGGTCGCCGACATGATGCGGGGGATGACGTCGAAGGGGATCAGCCGCTCCTGGGCCTCGGCATCGCCATAGACCGCGAAGGTGATGCCGATCCGGCGGAACAGCAGCTCCGCTTCCTGGCGTCGATATTCGAGCGCATCCGGCGGCGTCTCTTTGAGCCAGCGGGAGAGCTCCTGGTAGGCCGGGCGGAGATCCTCGCCGAGGCCGTTCATCTCATCGAACGCGACTGCCATGTAGCCCGACTGCCCTCCCAAGCCATGTGACACAGTGCATGACTTGATGGGATGGTAGCAAGGGGCGGGCCAGCGCGATATGCATTGGCTTGCGGCATTTGCTATGGGTGAGGTGGAAGGCCTGCCCGAAAAACCGGCTGATGTCTGCTTAATTCGGCGGCAAAACCCCGTGACATCAAGGCATTGGATCGGCAATGTCAGGGGATCAAGTTAGGGAATGAGACCATGAGCGAGATCGTCACGGCGGGGATATTGGTGATCGGCGACGAGATCCTGTCCGGCCGGACCAAGGACAAGAACATCGGCTTCATCGCCGAATACCTGACCAACATCGGCATCGACCTGAAGGAGGTCCGCGTCGTCGCCGACGACGAGGCCGACATCGTCTCCGCGCTTGATGCGCTGCGGCATAGGTACACTTACGTGTTCACCACCGGCGGCATCGGGCCGACCCATGACGACATCACCGCCGACAGCGTGGCGAGGGCGTTCGGGGTCGATATCCACCATCACCCCGAGGTGGTGGCGCGGTTCAGGGAGCGCTGGAGCGAGCAGGACCTCAACGAGGCGCGGCTCAGAATGGCCCGGGTGCCCGACGGCGCCGAGCTGATCCAGAGCGCGACCATCCTGGCGCCGGGCTTCAAGCTCGGCAATGTCATCGTGATGGCCGGCATCCCCACCATCATGCAGGCGATGATGGATATCGTGGCGCCGACCCTGAAGTCCGGCGTGCGGATGCTGTCGGATTCGGTCCGCGCCGACGCAAGGGAAGGCGATATCGGCGGCCCGCTGCGGGCGATCGCGGAAGCCAATCCCGACACCATCATCGGCAGCTATCCGTTCCAGGACGAGAACCAGAAGCCGAACACCAATCTCGTGGTGCGCTCACGCGATCCGGAAAAGCTCGCGGCGGCGATGATCGCGGTGAAGGATATGCTGAAGCAAGTGCAGGCCGCGCAGAAGAAGCCGGCGGGTTGAGACGATATGGTTGAAAGAAATTCCGAACCGAGTGCACAGGATCGGGCCGGCAGGCCGTTTCCGGTCTCGTGGGATCAATTCCACCGGGACTGCCGGGCGCTGACCTGGCGGCTCAACGAGGTCGGCCCGTTTCACGCGGTGATCGCGATCACCCGCGGCGGGCTGGTGCCGGCGGCGATCGTGGCGCGCGAACTGGGCCTGCGGGTGATCGATACCGTCTGCGTCGCCAGCTATGACCATGACAAGCAGGGCGATCTAAAAGTGCTCAAGGGCATTTCAGAGCAGACCGCCAAGCTCGGCGGCGGCACCGGCAAGGGGCTGTTGATCGTCGACGACCTCGTCGATACCGGCAAGACCGGCAGGCTGGTGCGCGAGCTTCTTCCGGACGCGCATTTCGCGACCGTCTATGCCAAGCCGAAGGGCCGGCCGCTGGTCGACACCTACATCACCGAGGTGTCGCAGGACACCTGGATCTTCTTCCCTTGGGATACCGCGCTGTCGTTCCAGCCGCCGCTCCGCGACGGGGCGGCGTAGATAGTCACCTCACCCCGCTTGTGGGGAGAGGTCGGATTGCATGGAGCGAAGCGCAATGCGATCCGGGTGAGGGGATTCACCGCGAGCTCGTCTCTCACTATCTTTGCGGAAGCAGCCCCTCACTCCAACCCTCTAAGAGCGAGCTGCGCTTGTCTCGACCCCGCAAGAGCGGGGCGAGGGGGAAGTAAGAAACATGCCCCTGCAAAACCGCGTCACGCCCACCGGCGACATCGTCGCCTCAGACCATCGCGGCACTTTCACCGGAAATCGCGGCATCATCCACGATCCGGCGACGCGCACGCTTCTGAACAAGCGCTGGTCGAGCCCGGCGTGGCTCACCTGCGTCTGCGAGTTCAGGGGACGGCGGCGCGAGGTGATGAGCTGGCAGAGCTGGACCGAGCTGTTCTTCCTCGATGAGGCCACCGCGTTCGCGGCCGGACACCGGCCCTGCTTCTACTGCCGCCGTGACGATGCCAAGCGGTTTCGCAGCTGCTGGGAGCAGGGCAACGGCGTGAGCGACCTCAGCGCCAAGGCGATGGACGCGGTGCTGCATGCCGAGCGGCTCGACCGCGGCAGGAAGCGGCTGCATCCGCTGCCGATGCGATTGCGCGACTTGCCCGACGGGACGATGGTGCAGGCGAGCGGGGAGAGCTACCTCGTCGCCGACGGCGCCACGTTGCGCTGGTCGTTCGCCGGTTACAGCCGGGCCGACGTACCGGAGCCGGCCATGCTGCTGACGCCGCCATCGACGGTGCGCGCCTTCCAGGCCGGCTACCGGCCGGTGTTGCATCCGAGCGCGATGGCCGTTCTGGGTTGACCTGCCGGCGCAGTCCTTACGCCAGCCGCTGCCGCGCGAGCTTGGCACCGGCGCCCAGCGCGATCAGCTTGGCTTCCGCGATGTCCCGCCGCATCGGCGCCATGCCGCAATTGGTGGTCGCGATGATGTTGCCCTTCGGCACGTGCTTGGCGACCGCCTCGATCACCTTGACGACGTCGTCAGCGGTCTCGATCTCGTCGCTGGCGACGTCGATCACGCCGGCCTGCACGATCTTGCCGGGGAGCGCCGCGAGCAGTTCGATCGGCACCTTCGAGTTGCGGCATTCGATCGCGACCTGCTGGATTGTGCTCTTGTCGATGACGGGGAAGGTCTCCTCGTATTGTCGCCACTCGCCGCCAAGCGTTTGCTTCCAGTCGGTGTTGGCCTTGATGCCGTAGCCGTAGCAGATGTGCACGGCGGTGGCGCAGGTCAGGCCTTCGGCGGCGCGCTCCAGGGCCTTGATGCCCCAGTCGCGCACTTGGTCCATGTAGACGTTGAAGGCGGGCTCGTCGAACTGGATCATGTCGACGCCGTCGGCCTCGAGCGCCTTCGCCTCCTGATTCAAAAGCTCGGCGAAAGCGAAGGCCATCTTCACGCGGTCGCCGTAATACTTGTCGGCGATGGTATCGATGATCGTCATCGGGCCGGGCATGGTGAATTTCAGCCGGTTCCTGGTGTGCGCGCGCGCCGCACGGGCCTCGCTCTCGTGGACGCGTCCCTTGAGCTGCAGCGGTGCGACCACCTGCGGCACCATCGCCTTATAGCGGTCCTTGCGGATGCCCATCTCGACCTTGTGGGCGAAATCGATGCCGTCGATCCGCTCCAGGAAGCCGTGCACGAAATGCTGGCGCGCCTGCTCGCCTTCGGTGACGATGTCGACGCCGGCGTCTTCCTGCAGCTTGACCGCGAGCACCGTGGCATCGCGCTTGGCGCGGGCGAGCTCGGCGCCCTCCGACTTCCAGGGTGCCCACAGCATGTTCGGCTCCGCCAGCCATTCCGGCTTCGGCAGCGAGCCTGCGATCGTGGTTGGAAACAGCATGGGTGCCTCCTGTTGGGTTCTGATTGAGCGCCTGTGTGCCATGTCCTAAGGTGGAGGTACAGAACAACAAAAGTCTTTGTGACGGGGAATAGAACGCCGATGATCGATCTGCACTACGCGCCGACGCCGAACGGCTGGAAGGTCTCGATCATGCTGGAGGAACTGGGGCTGCCCTACAAGGTGATCCCGGTGAACATCCGCGCCGGTGAGCAGTTTCGGCCCGAATTCCTGGCGATCAGCCCGAACAACCGGATCCCCGCCATCGTCGACCATGCGCCTGCCGACGGCGGCGGGCCGTTCTCGGTGTTCGAGACCGGCGCGATCCTGATCTATCTCGCCGACAAGGTCGGCCGTTTCCTGTCCAGGGAGCTACGTGCGCGGTCGAACGTCATCCAATGGGTGATGTGGCAGATGGGCGGCCTCGGGCCGATGCTCGGCCAGCACGGCCATTTCGCGCTCTATGCGGCCGAGAAGATTCCCTACGCGATCGAACGTTACCGCGACGAGACGGCGCGGCTCTATGGTGTGCTCGACCGCCAGCTCGGCAGGACCGGCGCCTATATCGCCGGCGACGACTATTCGATCGCCGACATCGCCTGCTTCCCCTGGACCATGACCCACAAGGCACAGGGCTTCACCCTCGACGATTTCCCGAACATCAAGCGCTGGTACGCGACGGTGCGCGCCCGGCCGCAGGTGCAGGCGGGCCTTGCGATCGGAAAATTCGTCAAGGAGCCGTTTGACGAGGAATCACGCAAGAAGATGTTCGGCCAGCGTGCGAAGGAGCTGGTCGAGAAGAAATGATGCCCGTTATTCCGTGGCGCGACACAGTCGCGAGCTCTGTGCCTTGCGGCGCATCCCGGAATGACGAGAATGAATGCGGAAAAGACAAAGGGAAACGCCATGATCGAATTCTTCTTCGACTGCTCCAGCCCGTGGACCTATCTCGCCTGGCACAACATCCAGCCGATCGCGAAGGAGTTCGACGCGCCGATCACCTGGCGGCCGATCCTGGTCGGCGGCATCTTCAACACCGTCAATCCGTCGGTCTACGCGCAGCGCGAGAAGCCGGTGCCGCTGAAGGCGCGCTACATGAAGAAGGATCTCACCGACTGGGCGCGCTCGGCCGGCCTGGCGATCAAGATGCCGCCGACCGTGTTCCCGGTGAACAGCGTCAAGGCGATGCGCGGCTGCATCCTTCTCGGCAACGAGAAGATGGTGCCGTTCGCACGCGCAGTGTTCGAGACCTATTGGGGCGACGACAAGGACATCTCGCAGGATGCGGTGCTGACCGAGATCTGCACCAAGCTCGGGATCGATCCGGCGCAGTTCCTGGCCGGCATCGGCGACCAGGCGATCAAGGATCAGCTCAAGGCCAACACCGAGGAGGTGATGGCGCGCGGCGGCTTCGGCTCGCCGACGATCTATCTCGACAAGACTGACATGTATTTCGGCAACGATCGCTTGCCGCTGATCCGCGAGGCGCTGGCGCGCCTCAAGGCGCGGGCCGCCTGATGCCGAAAGCCGTCGTTTGCCGCGAGCTCGGGCCGCCCGAGCGCCTGCATCTCGAGAACCTTGCCTCGGTGCCTTTGCAGCCGGGCCAGGTGCGGGTTGCGATCCGCGCCGCCGGGATCAATTTCCCCGACATCCTGATGGCCGCGGGCGAGTATCAGCTCAAGCCGCCGCTGCCGTTCACGCCGGGCTCGGAAGCGGCCGGCGATGTCGTCGAAGTCAATGACGCAGCCGGTGTTGCCGTCGGCGACAAGGTGATCGTCAAGATGCGCTTCGGCGCCTATTGCGACGAGACGGTTGCAACGCCGTCGCAGCTCGTACCGGTGCCGTCGACCTTCGACTACGCGGAAGGCGCGACCTTCCTGGCCGCGCACGGCACCGCCTATCATGCGCTGATCGACCGCGGGCAGATCAAGCCGGGCGAGGTGCTGCTGGTGCATGGCGCCGGCGGCGGTGTCGGGCTTGCCGCAGTCGAGATCGGCAAGCTGCTCGGCGCCACCGTGATCGCCGCGGCTTCGAGCGAGGAGAAGCTTGCGATCGCCAAGGCGCGCGGCGCGGATCATCTCGTGCTCTATGCGCGCGAGCCGTTCCGCGATGCGGTCAAGCGCCTCACCGACGGTCGCGGCGCCGATGTCGTGTTCGATCCTGTCGGCGGCGAGGTGTTCGAAAGCTCGATGCGCTGCATCAACTGGGGCGCGCGGATTCTCGTCGTCGGCTTCACCGGCGGCATCGGTCTTGCCCGCACCAATCTGCTGATGATCAAGGGTGCGAGCGTACTCGGCGTTCGCGCCGGCGAGGCGGTGCGCAAGGATCCTGCGCTCGGCGAGGTCAGGTTCAAGGCGCTGAGCGAATGGGCCGAAGCCGGCCGGGTGCGGCCGAACATCTCGCACCGGCTGCCGCTGGAAGACTACGCGAAAGCGATGCGGCTGTTGATCGAGCGCAAGGCGATCGGGCGTGTGGCGCTGCTGACGAGGCCGTGAAACCACAGATCTGTCGGGCAGGCGGCTTGCCGGAGTCCGGCATGCACCGATAGCAGACCAAACTCTGCAGTGCAGCCAAATGACGCGATGGGCCTGACGTTCAAGGAATCGAACCCAGGTCCGCCGCGTGATATCCTCTGCCGGCTGAGTGTCGTTGCAGGGGTGGAGGATGACATGCGTATCGCTGTGATGGCGGCCGGTGCCCTCGGCGGTTATTTCGGAGCACGTATGGCCGCGGCAGGGCACGACGTGTTCTTTATCGCACGCGGCTCCAACCTCGAGGCGATCAGGAAAAACGGTCTCAAGGTCGAGAGTGTGCTTGGCAATCTTCACTTGCCTAAGCCCAACGTGACCGATGATCCTGCCACGGTCGGCCCGGTCGATATCGTTCTGTTCGCGGTCAAGCTTTGGGACAGCGAGACGGCAGCCAGGTCGTCTCTCCCCCTGGTCGGACCGCGCACCCGGGTGATCCCGTTGCAAAACGGGGTCGATAGTGCGGAGAGGATCGCCCCGATTCTCGGCGCCGACAACGTGGTCGCCGGAAGTGCCTACATTGCTACAGTGCTGTCCGCGCCTGGCGTCGTCACCCACACGAGCCAGTTCGCGCGCATGGTCTGCGGCCGAACCGACGGCAAGCCCGACGAGGGCCTCAAAGCCTTTGCCGACGCCGCGCATGCGGCCGGGATCGACATCTCGGTGTCCGACGGGATCGACCGGGAGCGCTGGCAGAAATTCGTATTTCTCGTCGGACTATCAGGCGCCACCGCAACGACTCGCCAGCCGCTGGGGCCGATCCTGGCCGACCCGGATACGCGAGCGTTCTTTTACAGCCTGATGAGCGAGGTGGTAGCGGTCGGCCGTGCCAGGGGCGTTCCGATTCCGGAGAATTTCGCCGAGGACAGAATGAAATTCGCGGAAGCATCGCCGCCCACCTTCAAGGCTTCCATGCTGCACGATCTCGAACGCGGCAACCGGCTCGAACTCGACTGGCTCGCCGGAAAGGTGGTGGAGTTCGCCCGCCCGCTTGGCATTCCGACGCCGGCCAACAATGCGGTCTATGCCATGCTCAAGCTGCACAGGATGGGTCACGCCCACGTCTAGTCCACCTGACGATTTGTGCTGAATTTGCCTTCCTGCAAGAACGCGATGGTCTGCGCGATCGCATCGGCGTTGCGCACCAGCCAGGGATGCGAGGTGCGGATCACAATGTGATCGGCCATACCCTCGAGCCTGGTGTTGGCGACCGACACCCGGCCGTCATGCGGCCGCGGCAGGCCGATGGAGGTGATCGGATAGACCGAGCGGTTGCCGGCAATGATGCCGGCGGAATAATCGATCGGCGGCAGCAGCGCGCTGGTCGCGGCATCGCGGCGGGTGACGAGCTGCTGGCCGGCCGGACCGAAATAGGCGCGATAAGCCACGAGGTTCTTCAGGCGGTCGGCGATCTCGCTGCCGCCGTTCGGCGTGCCCAGCATCACGACGCGGCCGAGCCGTGCCGGGCGATGCCTTGCCAGATAGACGCGTGCCAGAAGCCCGCCCATGGAATGGCAGGCGAAATGCACGGAGCCGTCGAGGCTGCGCGCGAATTGATCGAGCGAAGGATGGATGTCCTCGGCCAGCGCATCGAGTGGCTTGCGCCGGCTGTCATAGTCGAGATTGAGGGTGGCAAAGCCGGCAGCCCTCAGCGCCAGCTCCATCCTGCGAAACGAGCGCGCCGTCCTGCTGATGCCGTGCAGCAGGACGACGCCGTCAAGCGTGAACGCCGCTTGACGCCGTTCGCTCACTTATAGTCGCGCTCTTGCCACCACGGAAAATAGTCGGGCATGTCAGACGACACCTTGTTCTTGAACTGCGCGGGGCGCTTTTCCAGGAATGACACCACGCCTTCCTTGACGTCATCGGACCGGCCGCGGGCATAGATGCCGCGACTGTCGACCTTGTGCGCCTCCATCGGATCGTCGGCGCCCATCATGCGCCACATCATCTGGCGGATCAGCGCCACCGACACCGGCGCGGTCTTGGCCGCGAACTCCTTGGCGAGCGCGCGCGCGGTGGGCAACAGATCGTCTGGCGGCACCACCTTGCTGACGAGCCGGCCGGCGAGCGCTTCCTGCGCCGGGAAGACGCGGCCGGAGTAGCACCATTCCAGCGCCTGCGAGATGCCGACGATGCGCGGCAGGAACCAGCTCGATGCGGCTTCCGGCACGATGCCGCGCTGGGAGAACACGAAGCCGAACCGCGCGGCGTCGGAGGCGATGCGGATATCCATCGCAAGCTGCATGGTGACGCCGATGCCGACCGCCGGGCCGTTCACGGCGGCGATCACCGGCTTCAGGCACTTGAAGATCCGCAGCGTCACTTGTCCGCCGCCGTCGCGCACCTGCGGATCGCTGTAGTCGACGCTGCCGTCGGCATTGCGCTTGACCGGACCGCGCCGTGCATCGCGGTCGAACGTGTTGGCGCCGGAGGAAAGATCGGCGCCGGCGCAGAAACCGCGGCCCGCACCTGTCACGATGATGGCCCTGACGTCGTCGTCCTTGTCGGCTTTGTCGAACGCGTCGATCAGCTCCTGCTGCATCGTGGCGTTGAAGGCGTTGAGCTTGTCGGGCCGGTTCAGCGTGATGGTCAGGATCTGCTCGGCGACCTCGTACTTGATCGTCTCATACGCCATGGGGATGATTTCCTCTCGGTTTTCTTGAATGAACGGCGCTGGCGCGCGTCTCCATCCAGTTAACCCGGCAATCATCCCTTGTGAAGAACAGGGATGCGCGGACTTGGCTCCGCGCATCCCGACTTGCGTTGAGGCGCTGCTTTTACTTCTTCGGCGGCGTCGGCCACGGCTTCTGCGGGCCGCGCAGGCCTTCGAACGCCTTGCCCATGCCGAGCACGCCGATGTCGTCGAAGCGGCGGCCGATGATCTGGACGCCGATCGGAAAGCCCTTCTTGTCGTAGCCGCCGTTGATCGACAACGCGGGGTTCTCCGACATATTCCACGGCACGGTAAAGCAGATGTGCTCGAACGGCTTTGCGGGGTCGTCGAGCGGTGCGGCGAACTCCGCCGGGAAGTTCACCACCGGCGACACCGGCGAGATCACGTAGTCGACCTCGCAGAACAATTTCGCGGCGGCCGCGCGGATCGCCATCGTCTGGTTGAAGCCGCGCACCACATCGACCCCGGAGAGCTTTGCGCCGGCCTCTGCCCAGTTGAGGATGTAGGGCAGGGTCTTGCCGCGGTCGCCCTGCGACAGTTTCGACAGCTCGTCCCAGGTCCGGGCGCGCCAGAAATTGTCGAGCCCCTCAAGCATCTCGGGGGTCAGGATGCCGTCGATCTCGGTGATGACGGCGCCGGCGGATTCGAACGCCTTCGCCGCCTTCACGACGATTTCGCGAACCTCCTTCTCGACCTTCTGGCCGGAGCCGGCGTCGAGCATCAGCCCGATGCGCAGCTTGCGCGGCGACTTCTCCAGCGCCTTCCAGTTCACCTCGAGCGCCGGCAGGCTCATGCCGTCGCGGCGGTCGGGGCGCGACAATACGCTCATCATCAGCGCAGCGTCATCGACGGTGCGGGTCATCGGACCGGCGACGCGGCCGACATAGGGCGGGTCGACCGGCACGCGGCCGAGGCTCGGCTTCAATGCGACGAGGCCGCACCAGTTGGCCGGCAGCCGCACCGAGCCGCCGATATCGGTGCCGAGATGCAAGGGACCATAGCCGGCAGCACCTGCCGCGCCCGCGCCGGCGCTCGAGCCGCCGGGGTTCTTGCTGACATCCCAGGGATTGCGGGTCAGGGGATGGAACGACGACAGGCCCGACGACAGCATGCCGTAGTCCGGCATCGTGGTCTTGGAGAAGATCACGCAACCGGCCTCGCGCAGCCGCGCCGCGGGCGGTGCATCCTTCTCCGCGGGCGCCAGCTTGACGCTCGCCGCGCCCAGCGGCACCGGCTGCCCCTTGGTCGCGACATTGTCCTTGATGGTGGCGGGAACGCCATCGAGCGTGCCGGCCGGCTCGGCTTGCTGCCAGCGCTCGGTCGAGGTCTTGGCGACCTTCCGCGCCCCTTCCGGGTCGTACAGATACAGCGCCTTGATGTGCGGCTCCCAGGTCGCGACCTGGGAGATGATTTCCTCCAGCACCTCGGACGGCGAGAACTGCTTGGCACGATAGCCGGCGAGCAGGTCGACGGCGGAGAGATCGTGCAGCGACGTGATGGCGTCCCCTTTGGGCTTATGCATGCGCACCTGCCGGCATGCGTTTCTCGATGATGCGGGCGAACATGCTGGCGCCGATCGGCAGGATCTTGTCGTCGAGAACGTAACCGGGATTGTGAACGGGCACGGAGCCGTCATGGCCGACCCAGAAATACGCGCCGGGAATGGCCTGCATCATGTCGGCGAAATCCTCGCTGCCCATCTTGGGCGTCGAGCGCGTGATCACCTTGGCGGGGTCGACGACGGTGCGCGCGACTTCCTCGACGACGCGGGACTGCTCTTCCTGATTCACCAGCACGCTGAAGCCGTCGCGGATCTCGACCGAGATTTCGGCGCCATATGCCGCCGCAAAGCCGGCGGAGATTTCGCGCATGCGCTTGCGGATCAGCTCACGGATCTCGTCGGAGAAGCAGCGCACCGTGCCGCACATCCAGGCTTCGCCGGGAATGACGTTGTACGCCGACCCGGAATGGATCTGCGTGATCGACAGCACCGCAGCCTGCAGCGGATCGACGTTGCGGCTGACGATCGACTGCAACGCCTGTCCGAGCGTCATGGCGATCACGACCGCGTCCTTGGAGCGCTCCGGCATCGCGCCATGCGCGCCGTAGCCCTGGATCCTGATGTCGAAGAAGTCGGCTGCGGCCATTGCCGGGCCCGGCAGGATGGCGATCTCGCCATGGTTGAGGTCAGGCGCGTTGTGCAGGCCATAGACCTCGTCGCAGGGGAACTGCTTGAACAGGCCGTCCTTGATCATGGCGCGCGCGCCGCCGAGGCCTTCCTCGGCCGGCTGGAAGATGAAATGCACGGTGCCGTCGAAATTGCGGGTCTCGGCGAGATAGCGTGCCGAGCCGAGTAGCATCGTGGTGTGGCCGTCATGGCCGCAGCCGTGGAAGCGGCCGGGAATGGTGGAGCGCCACTTCAGATTGGTGTTCTCTTCCATCGGCAGCGCGTCCATGTCGGCGCGCAGGCCGATCTTCTTGGTGCCGTTGCCCTTGCCCTTGAGCACACCGACCACGCCGGTGCCGCCGAGGCCGCGATGCACCTCGATGCCCCAGCTCGCGAGCTTGTCGGCGACGATGCCTGAGGTGCGGACCTCCTCGAAGCCGATCTCGGGATGCGCATGCAGATCCCGTCTGATGGCGGTGAGTTCGTCGGCAAAACTGTCGATGCGCTCAATGGTCGGCATGGCTCTCTATCCGTTTGTGCGTGATGGGGAGGTGGGTGTGAAAGCAGGGCCGTTCGGCTTGATACGAATGCCGGGACGCAAATGTTTCCACGGCAGCGTGGCGGTATCGGCGGGCATCGCACCGGGAGCGGCGCAAATCAGAAGTTTCTCGGCGATCGGCTCGAAATCGGCGCGGAAGTGCACCGAGCTCTTGTTGACCAAAATCTTCTGTGCCGTCGGCTCGATGCCGACATAGCGGTACATCGCCTGGTCGGCAAGCTGGGCCTTGTAGGAGCCGACCACGACGCGGACGTCGCCGACCCGCAGGCAGGCCGAGGGCCCCATATCCATGTCGCGGCCGCCGAAATAGGGGCCGGGAGCCACGAATTTGCCATCCGCGAGCTGTTCGACGACAAAAGTCTCCCGGTATGGCGCGTCGCCGGGAATACCGGACTTGCCGCCGAGCTCGAGCGTGACTGATGCCCCGACACCGGCGGTGTGCGCGGCCTTCGCGGACTGCGGATCATAGATCACGCCGGTTGCGGCACTCGCCCTGTTGCGCACCAGCGCGCGCAGCATGCCGGTGGTGTCGGAATCGCCGCCGGCGCCGGGATTGTCCTGGGTGTCGGCGATGATGATCGGCCGGCTGGCCGATTTCGCCAGTTCCATCGCCAGCCGCACGCCTTCGTCGGGCGAATAGATCCGGCCGTCGAAATCGTCCTCATGGCTCTCGACCAGGGCGACGACCTTGTCGGCGGCGGCATCCGCTTCGGCCTGGGTCCGGCCATAGGCGAACACGCTCGGCCCGCAATCCCTGAAATCGGCCGCGGGGAAGCCCGGCGCAAACGACAGCGTCGGCACCGCGTCGCTCTCGAGCGCGGCGAGCTTTTGATAGATGCCTTTTGTGGGCTGGTCGTTGGTGCATTGCCAGCTGATCGGGATCAGGAACGGCAATTGCCGGAATGCCTTGGCGAAGCGCTGCCTGGACTTGAGCATCAGCGCCAGATGCCGGGCGCAGGCGCGGCCGGTTTCGGCCATGTCGACATGCGGATAGGTGCGGTAGGCAATCAGCGCATCGGCATGCTCGATCATCTTCGGTGAGACGTTCGCATGCAGATCGAGGCTCGCCACCAGCGGCAGGTCGTTGCCGATCGCCTTGCGCACGCGGGCCAGCGTCTCGCCTTCACCGTCGTCATAATGCTCGGTGACCATGGCGCCGTGCAGGTCGAGATAGACGGCGTCGATCGGTCCGGCCGCGGCGATGCCGTCGACCATTTCGGTCACGATCCGCTCATACGCATCCTTGCTGACATGCGCCGACGGGCTCGCCGCGGCGAAGATCGTCGGCACCAGCTCCCAGCCATTGGCTTCCGCCGCCTCGACAAACCCGGCAAGGCCGACATTGATCTTGCGCATGACCTTCAGCACGTCGGCGCCATGCGTCATCGACGGCCAGCCGCCGCCATGCACGAAATCGTCATAGGTTGCCTTCGTCGGTGCGAAGGTATTGGTCTCGTGCAGGAAGCCGCCGACGGCAATGCGGGTCATCAAGTTGGTCTCGATACGTTTCTTCGATCATGATGCGATCGTGACGACGCGCGTCATGATCTCATCTCGTTGGTTGGAGCGTGATCTCCGGGGAAGATCGGTGTCCACCGTCAGAGCCACGCTCTAGCGCGCGACGTTAAGCGTGTCGTCGCGCCAAGCGCAAGCCGTGGAGCACTTCCGGATTTGCATGCCCTATGGGCGTATTGAGGGCCCAAAGGTACGTCGTGAGGCTAAGGCTAAAGACTTAGGCTGTTGCCACGAGGCCTTCCGAAACCGGGCGGAAATTCGCAAAATCCCAGCCGCGTCCGGGCGCCGCATCGAGCAGCGCGCGGGTATAGGCCTGCTGCGGATTGGTCAGCACCTCGGCGGCCGGTCCCTGTTCCACGACGCGGCCATGCTGCATCACGGCGACGTCGTCGCAGATTTGTGCGGCGACGCGCAAATCATGCGTGATGAACAGCAACGCGATGCCAAGCCGGCGCTGGATCTCGTCAAGCAGATCCAGCACCTGCGCCTGCACCGAGACGTCGAGCGCGGACACCGCCTCATCCGCGACGAGCACGTCGGGATCGAGCGCCAGCGCGCGCGCGATCGCGATGCGTTGGCGCTGGCCGCCGGAGAACTGGTGCGGATAGCGCGAGATGGCGTCGGGCGGCAGATGGACGAGCTCGAGCAGCTCGCGCGCCCGCGCCAGCGCATCCTTGCGCGGCATGCCGTAATTGACCGGGCCTTCCGCGATGCTCTCGCCGACGGTGACGCGGGGATTGAGCGAACGGTAGGGATCCTGGAAGATGATCTGGATCTTCTGGCGATGCGGCTGCAACAGCCGGCGCGACAGGTCGGAGATCTCGCGGCCGGCGAGGCGCACCCCGCCCGAGGTCGGATCGATCAGGCGGACGATGCAGCGCGCGACCGTCGACTTGCCGGAACCGCTTTCGCCGACGATGCCGAGCGTGCGGCCCTTGCGCAAGGTGAGGGTAACGTTGCTGGCGGCGGCGACCTCGCGGGCTTTGCCGTACAGCGACCGCTCCCGGTAGACCTTGCTGAGCTCGTTGGCTTCCAGCACCACCGGCTCGGTCGTCTCCGGGCGCGGCGCGCGCGGCACCAGGCTCGGCACCGAGGACAAGAGGTTGCGGGTGTACTCCATCTTCGGATTGCGCAGCACGTCCTGCAGCGGGCCGGTTTCGACCAGGCGGCCGTGCCGCATCACCGCGACGCGGTCGGCGATCTCGGCCACCACGCCCATGTCGTGGGTGATGAACAGAACAGCGGTGCCGTGATCGCGTTGCAGGTCGCGGATCAAGGTGAGGATCTGCTTCTGCGTGGTGACGTCGAGCGCGGTGGTCGGCTCATCGGCGATCAGGAGCTTCGGCTCCAGCACCAATGCCATCGCGATCATGATGCGTTGGCGCTGACCGCCCGACAGGCGGTGCGGGTAGGAGGAGAAGATGCGCTCCACGTCCGGCAGCCGCACATGCTCCATCATCGCCAGGATCTTCTGGCGCCGCGCGCGGGAGTCGAGATCGGTGTGGGCACGCAGCACCTCGTCGATCTGGCGGCCGACCGGCACGACGGGATTGAGCGCGGTCATCGGCTCCTGGAAGATCATCGCCATCCGCGTGGCGCGGAGCTGGCGCAGCCGCCGGTCGCTGGCGGTGAGCAGTTCCTCGCCGACCAGTTTGACGCTGCCGCCGGACGGCACCAGCGTGCCCTTCTGCAGCAGGCCCATCACGGTGAGCGATGTCACCGACTTGCCCGAGCCGCTTTCGCCGACCAGGCACAGCGTCTCGCTTTCACGGACCTGCAGCGACAGGTCGTCGATGATGCGATGCGCATCCGCCTTGCGGCCGAGGCCGACGACGAGATTGTTGATGTCGAGAACGACGTTGGAAGAGTTGGTTGCGGTCACTTGCCCTCACGCTGCTTCATGCGGGGATCGAGCGCGTCGCGCGCGGCGTCGCCGATCAGGTTGACGCTGAGAATGGCGATCGAGAGCAGCAGCCCCGGCCAGAAGATCAGCGACGGCTTGACCTGGAAATAGGCGCGGCCCTCGGCCATGATGTTGCCCCAGGTCGGCGTTTCCGGCGAGATGCCGGCGCCGAGGAACGACAGGATCGCCTCGGTCAGGATTGCTGACGCGCAGACATAGGTGCCTTGCACGATCAGCGGCGCGATGGTGTTCGGCATCAAATGCCGCCACATGATCTTCGGCAGGCTGGTGCCGAGCGAGATCGCGGCCTCGACATAAGGCTCCTCGCGCGCAGTCAGCACCACCGAGCGCACCAGCCGCGCCACGCGCGGGATCTCGGGGATGGTGATCGCGACCATCACGGTCCAGATGCTGGCACCCGACAGCGACACCACGGCGATCGCGAGCAGGATGGCGGGGATCGCCATCAAGCCGTCCATCACGCGCATCAGCACCGCATCGACCCAGCGGAAGAAGCCGGCGACGAGGCCGATCAGAAGGCCGATGGCGATCGAGCAGACGGCGGCGCCGAGCCCGATCACCAGCGAGATCCGTGCGCCGTAGATGATGCGCGACAACAGGTCGCGGCCATAGGCGTCGGTGCCGAGCAGATATTGCGCGCTCGACGGCTTCAGCCGCTGCGACGGCGTCAGCAGCAGAGGATCATGCGGCGCAAGCAGCGGCGCGAAGATCGCCATCAGGATGATGAGGGCGAGGCTGATCGTCGCAATCGCGATGATCGGCGTCGACGTCAGGAAGCCGAACTTGACGCGGAACGGCCGGGTGACGGGAAGCGAGGATTCGGGAAGGGTTTCGATCGCCATTGCTCAGTACCGGATACGAGGATCGAGCAGGGTGTAGGCGAGGTCGATCAACAGATTGACCGCGACGTAGATACCCGACGTCAACAGGATCATCGCCTGGATCACCGGATAGTCGCGCGCCAGCACAGCATCGACGGTGAGGCGGCCGATGCCGGGCAGGTTGAACACGCTTTCGGTGACGACGACCCCGGAGATCAACAGCGCGAAGCCGGAACCGATCACCGTGATGACCGGCACGGCCGCGTTGCGCAGCGCATGGCGCAGCAGCACGCCGGTCTCGCCGATGCCCTTGGCGCGCGCGGTGCGCACGTAATCCTCACCGAGCACGTCGAGCATCGAGGCCCGCGTCATGCGCGCGATGAGGGCGACGTAGATGAAGGAGAGGGTGCAGGTCGGCAGGATGATGCGCTGGAAGAACGGACCGAAGCCGGCCGAGATGCTCTTGAAGCCCTGCACCGGCACCCAGCGCAGATCGATCGCAAAGATCTGGATCAGCACATAGCCGATCACGAACACCGGCACCGAGAAGCCGAGCACCGACAGTCCCATCACGAAGCGGTCGATCCAGGTGCCGTGTTTCCACGCCGCGATCACGCCGAGCGGCACCGCGACCAGGATCGAGAGGATGATGGTGGCCAGCGCGACCGAGATCGACGGCTCGAGGCGCGGGCCGATCATTTCGAGGATCGGCTTGTTCGAGATCAGGGAAACACCGAGGTCGCCGTGCAACAGCTTGGCGACCCAGGTGTAGAACTGGATGTAGATCGGCTCGTTCAGACCAAGCGAAGTCCGGATGCGTTCGAGCTGTTCGGGCGTCGCGTTGTCGCCGGCGAGGATGGCGGCCGGGTCGCCCGGCGTCAGCCGCAGCAACAGGAACACGAACAGAGCCACCACGCCCATCACGGGAATGGCGGCGAGGATGCGGCGAAGCAGATATCCGAGCAAATTTGATCCGTTGGGTTGTGGTCGATGAAGTCCCCAGCGGGACCGTTGCACACCAGACCGTAGCACAGATGGTAGCAGACTCACGGTAGAACTTGAGCAAGTCCCATGCCATCGGTGCTGCGGATTTTGCGGTGCAGCTAATCAGTCCTGTTGGCCGCGATTATTCCTCCGGTGAAGTTCGAAGCAGTCCACTGGAAGGTGGATTGATTTCAGCTTTGCGCGCGTTGGCAGGCACATCGAGCCCGGCACCGAACGTCGGCGCCATCGGCGGCGTGTCGAGGTCGCGCCAATCGTCGATCGCCTGGGCCACCATCTGCGCCGTCGCCGCCGAGAGCGTCCAGCCGAGATGACCGTGGCCCGTGTTGTAGAACACGCCCGGAATCCGTCCGGCGCGAACCACCGGCATCATGTTCGGCATCATCGGACGCAGGCCCGCCCAGGGCACGACTTTCGACGTATCGATGTTTGGGAAATGATGCCGCACCCAATCCACCAGCGGTTGAATGCGGTCGGCGCGAATGTCGCGGTTGAAACCGTTGAACTCGGCGGTACCGGCGACGCGGAAGCGGTCGGCGCCGAGCCGGCTGGTGACGATCTTCGCAGCTTCATCGAGCAGGCTGACGGTCGGGGCCGCATTCCGGCTTTGCGGCGCATCGAGCTGCACCGTGATCGAATAACCCTTCACCGGATAGACGTTGACGCGGTCGTTGAGCAGGCTGGCGAAGTGGCGGCTCGCCACGCCGGCGCAAATCACGATCCCGTCCGCTTGCAATTGATGGCGCGTCGCGACCGCAGCATCATCTGAAGCAACTTCGTTCCAGCCGATGCGGAAGCCGTCTCCGCCGCGTGCGATCGTGTCGACGTCGGCTTCATGGACAAAGCTCGCGCCACGACGGATGCAGGCGTCGGCAAGCCCACGCGTGAATTTGTGGATATCGCCGGTCGCGTCCGACGGCGTGAAGAAGCCGCCATAGCAGCTTGTCTGCAGCGCGGGTTCGATGACGCGGATTTCGTCTGATGTCACCGGCCGGCGGTCGAGCCCGCCCTGCTGCAGCAGCGTGTTGACCTTGAGGCCGGCTTCGAAGCCGGCCCTGTCGTGATAGACGTGCAGGATGCCGCGGCGTTCGAGATCGAAGGCGATGTTCTCGCGCTGTGCGATCGAGAACAGGTGCTTGCGCGCTTCGATTGCGAGCCGCGTGGTCTCGATGGTGTTGCTGCGATAGCGGCCGATGCTGCCGACGAACTCGCCGATCCAGGAATATTTGTGCCAGCTCGGCTTTGGGTTCATCAGCAGCGGCGCGTCGCTTCTGAGCATCCAGCGCAGACCCTTGAGGATGGTCGCAGCACTGTTCCAGACTTCGGCGTTGCTGGCGGAAAGCTGTCCGCCATTGGCGAACGAGGTTTCCATCGCGGCGTAGCGATGTCTGTCGAGGACACTCACCTTGTAGCCGCGTTCAAGCAGGGCATAGGCCGTCGTTACGCCAGTGATGCCGGCGCCGATAATCGCGATATGTGGCATGATGGTCTTCAGGCTCCCGTGGGTTAGAGTCGCCGAACCACCGGTGAAACCGGCATTCGGCGCCCCATCTGTCACGGTACCTGAGAGCTTGATCCGCATCGGGCCGGGGCCAGAAGCGAACTATCCCCTTCGGTGGACGTCATGGCCCTTGATGTGCGGCCATGTTCGTCTCTCTCCAGATCGTCCTGACGATACAGTCCTTTTGCCTGAGAGTTTCCGGGGCGGTTGCTCCGTCGGCGCCGAAGGCAACAACACGAATGTTGTCGCTTCGATCTCTCCCGCATCGTCGCGTTGGACGGCCGGACCGTAGGCGAAGCCTTAAAAATGGACAAGGCTAAATTTCGGTCCGGCAGTGCCAACGTGTTGTGCAGTGCAATCGATGTCAGTCCAGCGTCGCCAGCAGTGCTGCCATCAGGCGGCCGCGCTCGGCGAGGCTGTCGACCTCGATATGTTCGTTGAGCGTATGCGCATCGGCGCCGCGAACGCCGAGGCCGTCGAGCGTGGGGATGCCCATCGCGCCGGTGAAGTTGCCGTCCGAGCCGCCGCCGGCGCTGCCGTGCGGCAGATCGAGACCCATCGCCGCCGCAAGGCCTTTTGCCTTTTCATAGAGCGCCATGGTGCCAGCATCGGGCTCCCACACCGGGCGAGTGACGCCGCGCGTCACCTTGAAGGTGACGTCGTTGGCGGTGCCCGACAGTGCCAGCATGCGCTCGACCCCACGGTCGAGATCGGCCTGGCGCTTGGCCATGCTGAGCGCTTCGCCGGTACAGGTCGTTGCGACGCAATTGACCCACTGGCCGCCATGCACGATGCCGACCGAGAATGTGCAGTCCTCGGTGGTCATGCCGTCGATGGCGATGATCTGCCGCGCCATCTCGCGGATCGCGGAACGCCCGGAAGACAGCGTCGCGCCGGCATGGCTGGGCTTGCCGGTGGCTTCCAGATTGAAGCGCGCGATCGCATAGCGGCCGGTGACGACGCCGTTGTTCGGCCGACCGGGCTCCGGCACCAGCACGTATTTGTTGCGCGCGGCTTCCGCCTCGATGATGTCGCGCGTCGACGGCGTGCCGACCTCTTCATCGGGGGTGAACAGCACGGTGATCGGCAGCGGTGTCGTGAAGGAGGCGCGCGCCAACTGCCTGATCGCCTCGATCGACAGATAGTTGCCGCCCTTCATGTCGAAGATGCCCGGCCCGAAGCACTTGTTGCCTTCGCGCCGCCACTTCAGCTTCTCGATGGTGCCGACCGGGTGCACGGTGTCCAGATGGCCGGCGATCAGGATGCCGGGCTGGCCTTGTTTCGGATGGGGGAAACGGGCGCGGACGCAGCCCGCAAAGCCCTGGCGTCCGGCGATGCGCTCGATCGTCGCACCCATGATCGCCATCTCGCGGGCGGCGAGATCGAGCATGCGCTCGACCGCGGCCGCGTCCCAGGTCGGGCTTTCGCATTCCACCCAGCTGCGCAGGCCCTGCAGCATCGTTTCGGAATCAAAGGGGAGATTGGCTGGGTTCATCGTTTTTCTCTCTTGTTGTTCTGACGGCGCCGGCATCGCGCGCGCGTTACGAAAATCTCAGCCGACGATTTTGTAAAGCCAAAATCTGGCGTGCGGCCTCATTCGTTTGTGTACGTCCGATGCGGCCTGAAACCGATTGACGCGCTTGGCGCTTGGTGCAAGTCTCGATTTCACAAGCCATACAGCATGTTAGTTCGCCTAAATAACGAACCGCATGCATAACGAATAAGCCGGCTTTGACCAGTTACACGTCAGGAGAGATTGCATGTTCCCTATCTCGCGTTGGAAACACCGCACGCTAGCGGCCGCGTTGACGGCGCTCGCGCTGTCGTTCGCGCCGCAGGAATTGTCATTCGCACCGCAGGCGATGGCCGCGGGCAAGACCATCACCGCGGTGATGCATTCGGATCTGCGCGTCATCGACCCGATCATGACCACGGCCTACATCACCCGCGATCATGGCTACATGATCTATGACACGCTGCTGGCGACGGATTCCAATTTCAAGATCCAGCCGCAGATGGCGGACTGGAAGGTTTCCGACGACAAGCTGACCTACACGTTCACGCTGCGCGACGGCCTGAAGTGGCACGACGGCGCGCCGGTCACCGCGGAAGACTGCGTCGCCTCGCTGCAGCGTTGGGGCAAGGTCGACGGCATGGGCCAGAAGCTGATGGACTTCGTCGCGAGCCTGGAGGCGACCGACGCCAAGACCATCACGCTGAAGCTGAAGGAACCCTACGGCCTCGTGCTGGAATCAATCGGCAAGCCGTCGTCGCGCGTGCCGTTCATGATGCCGAAGCGTCTTGCCGAGACGCCGCCGGACAAGCCGATCCCGGAACAGATCGGCTCCGGACCGTTCAAATTCGTGCAGGCGGAATTCCAGCCGGGCGTGAAGGCGGTCTATGAGAAGAACAAGGACTACGTGCCGCGCAAGGAGCCGGCGAGCTGGACCGCCGGCGGCAAGGTGGTCAAGGTCGACCGCGTCGAGTGGGTCACGATGGCCGATGCGCAGACCGCGGTGAATGCGTTGCAATCCGGCGACATCGATTTCATGGAGAACCTTCCGTTCGACATGCTGCCGGTGCTCGAAGCCAATCCGGATCTCAAGATCGACGTCCTGAACAAGTTCGGCTTCCAGACCCTCGGACGCATGAACTTCCTCTATCCGCCGTTCGACAATCCGAAGGTGCGCCGGGCTGCGTTCCTGGCGATGAACCAGAAGGACGTGCTCGACGCGCTGGTCGGCAACGCCAAGTACCAGAAGATCTGCGGCGCCTTCTTCGTCTGCGGCACGCCGCTCGAGACCGACGTCGGGGCCGAAACGCTGGTGAAGGGCAACGGCCTGGCGGAAGCCAAGAAGGCGCTCGCCGCGTCCGGCTATGACGGCACCCCCGTGGTGATCATGGCGCCGGGCGACGTCACGACGTTGAAGGCCCAGCCTGTCGTGGCCGCGCAGCAGCTGCGCGAGGCCGGCTTCAAGGTCGACCTGCAGGCCACCGACTGGCAGACCGTGGTGACCCGCCGCGCCAGCCAGAAGCCGCCGAAGGAAGGCGGCTGGAACATGTTCTTCACCAACTGGGTCGCGGCCGACGTCTCCGATCCGATCGTCAACGCGTCGATCACCGGTCGCGGCAAGAATGGCGGCTGGTTCGGCTGGGCCGAAGACCCGAAGATCGAGGAGCTGCGTGACAAGTTCGCACGCGCCGGCTCGGCTGAGGAAAAGAAGAAGATCGCCGCGGAAATCCAGACCGAGGCCTACGATCAGGTGATCTACATTCCGCTCGGCCAGTACACCATTCCGAGCGCGTGGCGGAAGTCGCTCACCGGTGTGCTCGACGGTCCGGCGACGCCGATCTTCTGGAATATCGACAAGTCCGAGTAAGCTTGCGGCTTGACGCAAAACGAATGGCCGGGACTTGTCCCGGCCATTTTTCTTTTCGCGCTGTCGCTTGTCAGGTGTGGCTGTCGCGAAGCTGCTCCAGTCCGTCGCTAAGCGGTGGCCCGCCTGGTGGCGCGCTGTGCGGTGGGGAGGGGCGCTCCTTGCGCTGATCGCATTGGTCGGTTGCGCGCTTTGCGGATGGATCGTCGTTCGGCATCGTCATGCTCCAATTGCGGCACGACAACGTAGATGCAGTGCACGGGTTCCGAGCCGGCGGCCGCTAATCGCCGTGGTCTGGTCTCATGCTGCTCGGGCTCGACAGGCTCGTGAGCTGCGTCGGTCCAATACCGGTTCCGTTCATCCAGACCGCCGCTCCACCGGCCAACGCGAGCAGTCCGCATACCATGATCGCGCCGCGGATCCATCGCCGGTAGATTGCGCGGTCGTCGGGCGCAGCGCCGCGGAAATTCCGTGCATTGAGCCCGTTGCTGCAATGAGCCACATCGTCGCCGTGCTGGAGCGTAGAGGCACCGTGATCGCGCGCCTTGCCGCCAGCAATCCGATTGCTCTTCGCAATCCGATTGCGGTTTGCAATCTCCATCGCCGCCTCCGACCAAAATTGATCTCGAAATGCAACAGCCGCGAAAATGCGCGGCCGGAATTTCCAATGCGGGAAGACTACGACAGTCAGCGATCGCGGCGTGTGAACTGCGCCACAGCCGGAAAACACGACGCTGACCCGCTCGGGTGCGCGTGGCATGCGAAGGCTGGTGCGGGCGGTGGGACTCGAACCCACACGACGTTGCCATCGAGGGATTTTAAGTCCCTTGCGTCTACCAGTTCCGCCACGTCCGCGTTGCGCCAGGCGCGCCGATTTCTAGCGCGTTTGGGCGCGGAGTGGAATTGTCATTATCCGGTGCTAACAGGTGAGCTTTCAAAGGCTTAAACCGCGGCCCGCAATTCCATTTGCCTCGGCGGCCGAGCATTGGGATAAGCAGCGCGCCGCCGCGATTGAGCCTCAATCCGGACACCGGTGGCTGCTTTAGGCAATCTCAACACTGTCCGGTTAAGAAAGCTGAATGTCTGTTCGTTTCCCACGCCGCCTGATGCTGTCGCGCGCGGCGGCCGTCATTGCGCTGCTCGCTTCGGCCGCGGGCGTGTCCGGCTGCGCGCAGATCGGCGACACCGTGCCGTCGGCATTCGCCGATCCCGCCAAGTACGAGCTTTATGATTGCAAGCAGCTCGAGAACGAGCGCAGCAATCTCAAGACCCGCGCGGCGGATCAGGAAAAGTTGATGGCCAAGGCGGAGACCGGCGTCGGCGGTACTGTCGTCTCCGAGATGGTCTATCGTAACGAGCTGATCTCGATCCACTCCCAGCAGAAGCTGGCGGATGAGGCCTGGCGCAAAGGCAGGTGCCATGAAAGCACGCCGGACACGCCTGCGGCCGCTGCCCCCGCTGCTCCCACGCCGGCGGCGAAGGGCCCGCGCGCGCCACGGGGCCTCGTCCACTAAGCCTGCGTTTCCAGACGAGCCGGTCGTGATTGGCCGAGCTCAGGCGCGCCAATCGTAGATCCAGTCCTGCCGCGCCAACATGCGCTCCGGACCGATGGCGCGGATCGCTAGATCGCGCGCGATCGCCGCCGGCCCGCCCAAATGATAGATGCGGCCCTGCTGTCGCGCCAGGCGCTGCACTTTCAGCACGCGCCCGCGCCGCATCCGTGCGTAGCGCTTCAGCGCGGCGGGAATGCCTGCGGTGTTTTCCCCGGTGCTGTCGCTCAAGGCCTTGGCGAGCACGGCCGCGTCCTCGATCGCCATGCCGGCGCCTTGTGCGGCAAACGGCAACATCGCATGCGCGGCATCGCCGAGCAGCGTCACCGCGCCTTCGCTCCAGCGGCCGATGTCGGGCAGGGTGAACAGCGCCCATTTGCGCCAGCCGTCGACCGCGCCGATCAGCATCCGCGCCGTCGCCGGCCAGCGCGCGGTGGCGAATGCAGCCTTGATCTCGTTGATGTCGCCGGGCTCGCTCCAGCCCGGCCGGTTCCAGGTGCCCGATACGATCGCGACCACGTTGATCTGACGTCCGGCCGAGATGGGATAGGCGACGAGATGCGCGTCCCGTCCCATCCAGAGCTGCACGCGCGGTGCGGCGTATTCACGCGGCAGGGCGGTGGCGTCCAGCGTGCCGCGCCAGGCGATCAGGCCGGAGAATTGCGGCTGTACATCCGGAAACAAATGCCCGCGCACCGACGACCAGATGCCGTCGGCGCCGATCAGCGCGACGGCCAATTCCTCCTGCCGTGAATTGCCGCGGCGTTGGACGACGGTGAGGCCTCTCGCATGCTTGGTCACATCCTCGAACTGGCAGCCGAGCCGCAGATCGATATCGGGATGGTCGTTGACGGCCGCCTGCAGCGCGGCCTGCAGGTCGGCGCGGTGGATCACCCAATAGGGTGCGCCGGCGCGGAACTCGGCGGCCTGGCCAAGAGGCATCCGTGCGATCTCGCCACCGGCCCGCGCGCTCAGGATGTTGACGGATTCAGGCGTGACCGCGCGCCGCGCAAGCGGTTCCTTGAGCCCGAGCTCGACCAGGATGCGGCTGGCATTGGGAGAGAGCTGGATGCCGGCGCCGGCTTCCTCGAGCCGTTCGGCCTTCTCCAGCACGACGACGCGAAAGCCCTGTGCCGCCAGTGTCAGCGACGCCGTCAGTCCTCCGATCCCGGCGCCTGCAACGATGACGGTTCGCGTCAGCGCCACGGAGCGGTCAGGCGACCTTGTCTTTCAGCACGCATTCCGGCGGCCGCGCTTCGCCGGCCGCGAGGTCGGACGCGAAGCGATAGAGCGTCGAGCAGTACGGACAGATGATCTCGTTGTCGTTGCCGAGGTCGAGGAACACGTGCGGATGGTCGAACGGCGGGTTGGCGCCGACGCACATGAACTCCTGCGATCCGATTTCGATCACCGAGACACCGGCATCGTTATGGAAGTGCGGGACGACGTGGTCGGACATATTCTCACCTTGATGGCAACGATGGGCAGACGCAATCAACAGCATGCGGCATCGCGAAATGCCGCGCACCATACTGGCGGGAACAGTTGATTCCTAGAGCCCCCGATGGCTCATTTGCTCATGCAAATTCGACACAATCTTGTCGTCCCAGAGAAGCCCTCCTTTGGTCGGAGCCGTTGTGTCGCAAAAACGGCACACTATCTCCAAGGCGAATAAAACTAGAGGTTTTAGCGGGATGAATCGGGTGCGCGTCAGCTTGGCGGTGGTCGGCGTGGCGGCAAGTGCTGCCGTGGGCGCGGCTATTTGGCCGCACGCCCGTGACGCCGGCACCGTGCTGGCGGCGCGGGACGATCCCGCTGCGCTCGCCGACATCAGGCTCAATTCCGTGCTGCGCAACAACCCGGCGTTGATCTCGGACAATATCGAGGCGGCGCTGGCCTCCGGCGATGCCGACCTTGCGATGAGCTTTGTCGAACTCGCCGGCGAGCAGAACATCGCACTTGGTGATGATCTCACCAAGCGCGTCGATGACGCGCGCGCCGAGCAATCATCCACCATTCATTTCGCCAAAGGCTTCGCCACCGGCCTGGTCACCGGCAATGCCGACGATGTCGCAAGCCTGTCCGGCACGGTCGCCGGCGACCTGTTCGTGTTCGGCGATGTCAGGGACGTCGTGCGCGAGGGCAAGCACCTCGTGATGGGCGAAGACACCGACCAGCTGGTGCTCGGCCTTGCGGCCGCCGGGCTTGCGGTGACCGCGGCCACCTATGTGTCGGTCGGCGGCGCCGGGCCGCTGCGCGCCGGGCTGACGCTGGTCAAGGATACGCGCAAGGCCGGGCGGCTGAGCGAGGGGATGATCGAATGGGCCGGGCGTTCGACCCGCGAGGTCGTCGACCAGCCGGCGCTGCGCGAGGCGGTCGTCTCCGGCTCGGTGCTGCGGCCGGTGCAAACCGCAACCGCGATCCGCGCGGCATTCCGCGCCGAGAAGGCCGGCGCGCTGGTGCGCGTCGCCAAGGACGTCGGGCGCATCGGCGAGGCGGCCGGGGTTCGCGCTGCGCGGGATACGCTGAAGGTCGCCGAGAACCCGAAGGAGATCGCGCGGGCGGCGCGGATCGCCGAGGCGAAGGGCGGCCAGACCCGCGCGATCCTGAAGCTGCTCGGCCGCGGCGCGCTGCTGCTGGCGGCCGGCGCATTCAATCTCACCATGTGGCTGTTCGGCGCGCTGCTGGCGCTGTTCGGCTTCCTGTCGTCGATCAAGGCCACCACCGAACGGGCCACCGCCTGGTGGCTCAGACGAAGCAAGGCGCTGCGCCTGAAGCGGCAGATGGCCGCGCAGGCTACCTTGGCGAGTATGCCCGCCCAGGGTTAGGCTTGCGGTCGCCTGTCGATCGCCAATCGCAAATCCCAAGAAGAAACGGAATGGATGATGCCGAGTTTCCATCACGGCGATGTTGAAATTGCCTATATCGACGAAGGCGCGGGCGAACCGATCGTGCTGGTGCACGGCTTTGCCTCGAGCAAGAACGTCAACTGGATCTACCCGACCTGGGTGTCGGATCTGGTCAAGGCCGGCCGTCGCGTGATCGCGCTCGACAATCGCGGCCACGGCGAATCCGCCAAGCTCTACGATGCCGCGCAGTACGAGATCGCGACCATGGCCGGCGACGTGATCGCGCTGATGGACCATCTCGGAATCACGCGCGCCGACATCATGGGCTATTCGCTGGGCTCGCGGATGACGGCGATCCTGGCGCGAGAGAATCCCGATCGGGTGCGCTCGGCGATTCTTGGCGGGATCGGCATCGGACTGATCGAGGGCGGCGGTCCCGGCGAGACGGTCGCGCTGGCGCTGGAGGCGCCGTCGCTCGACGACGTCACCGACCCGGTCGGCCGTACCTTCCGCGCCTTTGCCGATCAGACCCGCTCCGACCGCCGCGCGCTCGCCGCCTGCCTGCGCGGTTCGCGCCGCCTGATGACGCGCGAGGAGGCGGCCGGCATCCGCGTGCCGGTCTTGATCGCGGTCGGCAGCAAGGACGAGATCGCGGGCTCGGCGTCAGCGCTCGGCCGGATCATTCCGGGCTCGGAGGTGCTCGACATTCCGAACCGCGATCACATGCGGGCGGTCGGCGACAAGGTCTACAAGACCGGGGTCATCGACTTCCTGTCGCGGCGAAAATAGATCGTCGGCTTCATCCCTGGCGAAGGCGCGCGCGGCCGCGATCAGCACCACGAAGGTCGCGACCCACACCATGCGCGCGCCGTAGCGGTCGTGCGGTCCCGAGATCACGCCGCAGACAAACGCATTGCCGAGCAAGGCGAGCGTGACCGTGCCCGCCAGCAGCGTCAGATCGTCGAGCCGCCGCTGCCACAGGCCGCGGCCGAACAGGATCACGAGCAGGAGCATCGAGCCCAGCGCGACCGGCACGTGGATGCGGTTGATCGCGGTGAAGTCGAGGTGCCAGCGTTGCTGCCGCGCCGCGCGCATCGGCGCGACCTGTTTGGGAATGTAGCGCTCGATGATGCCGTAGGTATGCGGGATCCAGCCATTGGTGCCTTCTCCGGTCGCGACATGCATGAGCTGGTCTGCGGTTGCCGTCAGCGCTGCCTTGGCCTGCCATTCCGGATATTCGGCGAGCGAGCGCAGCACGATGTAGCCCATCTCGTCATTCAGTCCCTTGAAGCGGCCGAGCGTGTTGAACATGCTGTGGCCCCACAGGAAGTCGTCGGCGGTCGGCGGCAAGTCGTCGCGATAGGGGCAGAGCTTCAGCTTCTCCGTCGCGCAATGATCGCGCAGATATTGCGCGACGATGCCATCCTGCAGCATGCGGCCGAAGGCGACGCCATAGCCGCCGGGCGTCCAGGCCAGCTGTCCGGACAGCGCAAAGTTCGCCGCCAGCAGCATCGCCGCGCCGGCGACGGTGGTCAGGCTGCCTTGTACGAGGCCCGCGACCGGGATGCGCCGCCCGAGCCACGGACGCAGCATCCAGCCGACGCAGCACAGGCCGAGCAGCACCGCCAGCGTCGCGCTGTGCGTGCCGGCCGAAAACGCGATGAAGGCGAACAGCACCGCCTTCTCCAGCGTCGAGATCCGTTCGCCGTGCAAGATGAGGATGAAGAGCGCGAGCACCGAAAGGCCGGCGAAGATGTCGGTCAGCAGCATGCTGTCCAGCCAGGGCAAAGCGGTGGTTGCGATCAGCGCGAGGCTGATCGCAATCAACCGGACCGGCCGGGCGAGGCCGAGCACGCGCAGCGTCAGCTGCAGGATCCATAGCGTCGCCAGGGTCTGGATGCCGAGGTTGAGCCAGAAATCCGATGTCTCGCCGACATGGAGGTAGATGCCGAACACCGTGGACCGGCTCGGCACCAGGTAGCCCTCATACCAGCGCGCCAGATAGCCGCCGGTATCCCATTGGAGCAGCGGATAGCCGTTCCAGAAGGCAGGGGCGAGCAGGAGGAGGGGGATGGCAATGGTCGCGATCCAGACCGACCGTGCATCGGTCAGGCGGGCACCTAAACTCCGGGTATTGATGATGTTTCCCCCTTTTATTGGGGCCGACCATGCCCAAAACCACACTGGGGACGAAATCCGCCAATAGTTGCAGAAGCACGGCTTGATTTCGGCAAAATCCCGACCAATTCCCCTAGACGCCGGCCCGGGGGTGTTCGGCTGGGGTTTACCGTACTGAGCCATCCCGGGACGCGCTGGGTCCATCGTGCTATAACGCACATCAGAACAACCGAATTGCGAGAGCAGCTATGGCAGTTCATCAGGTCAATCCGCAGGGGAGCAAGCTGGCGGCGCTCGATCCGATCTGGGATCGAATCCGCGGCGAGGCGGAGGACATCCTGCGGCGCGAGCCGGAGCTCGCATCCTTCATCTATGCGACCGTGCTGCATCACGAGCGGCTGGAAGATTCGGTGGTCCATCGCATTGCCGAGCGGCTCGATCACGCCGCGCTGTCGGGCGATTTGATCCGCCAGACCTATGGCGAGGCATTGCGCGACGAGCCCGATATCGGCAACGCGTTCCGCGCCGATCTCGTCGCCGTCTATGACCGCGATCCCGCGACCTCGCGCTTCATCGATCCCTTGCTCTACTTCAAGGGCTTTCACGCGCTGCAGACCCATCGTCTCGCGCACTGGCTCTATCAGAAGGGCCGCAAGGATTTTGCCTTCTACCTGCAGAGCCGCTCGTCGGCGGTGTTCCAGACCGACATCAACCCGGCCGCCAGGATCGGCCGCGGGATCTTCCTCGATCATGCCACCGGTTTCGTCTGCGGCGAGACCGCGGTCATCGAGGACGATGTCTCGATCCTGCATGGCGTCACGCTCGGCGGCACCGGCAAGGAGAACGAGGATCGCCATCCGAAGATCCGCCACGGCGTGCTGATCGGCGCCGGCGCCAAGATCCTCGGCAATATCGAGATCGGTCATTGCGCGCGCATCGCGGCCGGCTCGGTCGTGGTCAAGCCCGTGCCGCACAACGTCACGGTCGCGGGCGTGCCGGCGAAAATCGTCGGCGAGGCCGGCTGTGCCGAGCCGTCTCGCACCATGGACCAGATGCTCGGCGCGATCGGGCTTTGATTTCACTCGCTTTCTGATCGCGGCGAAAACGCGCCTAAACAAGAGTCGTGTGCGCAACATCACGTCGCCAAAGCCTGAAAAGGCTCTGGCGATCTTTGCCGTCTCGTCCTAAAACTCCCCCGAAAATCATCGACCCGATTGGAGACGGCCGTGGACGTTCAGGAAGTCAGGAAGCTCGACGCGTATCTCAAACGCGTGTTCAGCAATCCCAAGATCCGCGTGGTGCCGCGGCCCAAGAAGGACGACTCGGCCGAGGTCTATATCGGCGAGGAGTTCATCGGCGTGCTGTTCGTCGACGACGAGGACGATGATCGCTCGTTCCAGTTCCAGATGGCGATCCTGGAAGAGGATCTGGCCGAGTAGGGCTGAACAGCAGCGTTGCCGGCCGGCTCCGTCGCATGAGCGCCGGAGCCCGTTGGCGTGCGCGGCGCGGATCGACGGATCTGGCCGCACCGGTCGCCAGCTTCAAGAGCGTGAGTGAGGTACCGCGTCAAGCCAATGCGGGCACGATCAGCGACAGGCCGGCGAGCAGCAATAGTATCAACACCACGGTGCGGAACATCTCGTCGTCGATCTTTCCGTACAGCGTGAAGCCACTCCAGAGGCCGGCGAGAAGGAATGGCAGACCCAGCCCGTACAGTTTGACGGTTTCCGTCGTGAAGGCGCCGGTAACGCCCATCGAAATCGAGATCACCACAAAGGCGGCGAACAGGACCGGCTGGAACACCGCGCGCTGCGCGTCCTTCGTCCAGCCGCGCCATTGGCACGAGATGGTCGAGACAACGCCACCCAGCCCGGTAAGTCCGCCGACCAATCCGTTGACGAGACCGATCGCGATGTCCGGTGCGACCCCGATCTTCACCGGCCTGAACGCCGGCCGTGTCAGGCTGTAGATCGCGTAAAGTGCCAGCAATGCGCCGACACCGAATTGCAGATGGACCGCGCTGAGATAGGTGAGCAGCACCACACCGGCCGGGATGCCGATCGTCGTGCCAACTGACAACGGCCAGACCGCGTGCCAGTTGAACGCCTGACGCAATTTCAGGATGCCGTAGCCCTGCGTCAGCAGGCCGTAACCCGCGATCAGCGCCGCGGTTTGCACCGGCGTGACGATGTGCAGCCACACACCCGACACGACGAGCCCCATCGCAAATCCCGAAAGGCCGCTGACGAACCCGCCGGCAAAAGCGGCAATAACAAAAAGAACAAGACTCGTTCCATCCACCGGTCGCTCCCCAAAAATGAGGTGACGCACACTTGGATGGATGGTCCCATCTGATGGGGAGGGTGCGAATCCCCGAGCTTGCTGATTGGGCGGTTACCCACTGAACGCCAGCTTACCTATTTGGCTTCCCCGTAGGTGATTTGATCAAATAGCGTCACACTGTCGGCCTTGGTCCAAAGCCCCACCTTGCCTGCATCGCCAAATGTGGAATCCTCCACCTCGAACAATTGTTTGCCGTTGAAAGATACAATGAAGTGCGAAGCTTTGAAGTCGACACGCAGAGTGTGCCAGTCGTTGGACGGCACCTTGGTGTTGATTCCGTAGCCTCCCTTTCGGCCAACGATGTCGAGCGGGCTTCGGACGCCGTTCACTGTCTTGTACAAAACGACATTATCCTCGAGTGCATTGGCGCGGGTCACGTAGTAGTTGTTCGCGTCCTTCGCTCGCCAAACAATGCCGGCGGCGCGGTCCTGCGAGCCCGCGACAGCCTTGAACTTGACCTCGACAAAGCCGTCCTTGATGTTGGTGTCGTCCTTCAACAGCAGCGGGTCGGTCGCTCGGCCGGATTGTTTGAGCACCTTCGACTTCGACGGCGCCGTCGCATCGGTTTCGACCGTCCATCTTGCATCGCCAGACCCTGTGACGGTGGCGGTCCAGCCCTCTGGCGCAACGCCGATCTGGGTATTCTCAAATCCGATTGCGTGGCTCGGCATGTCATTCACTCCCAGGAGAAGCAGCGTAACCGCGGCGATGGCCCTGCGTTGTTGGGGATGAGGCATTTCTAGGCTCCCGTCGGATCGAAAATTCCACTGTGCGGATGTCGTGAAATGCGACCTTGCCAGGCGTCGATCATTCGAAAAGCCCGGCCGCTTGAACGGGAGGCTCGACCGGACGGGGAAACTTGGTCGAATCCCGCGATCCTCCTTGCGCGTAGCGCGATGAGGACTCCATCCCGGATTTTCGTTCCGTTCCGGTAGCAGACGGCGATCAGAGATTGATCGGCGCGGTCGTCGCGGCCAAGCCGAGTTGACCCGGACCAATGTTGCGGGGTTGGCCGGCGACGAGTTCGTCTGAGCATGCGGAGGTAGGGATCGACGTCTTCCGAAGCCCGCGCAAATGCAGACCGCAAGGCAAATTGGCTGGAAGGAACTGGAGGCTTGCTTTCGCCCATGTGCACATGCCCTCGACAAGTCGAGCGTTGCACAGTCTTGGACCGAAGCCTCAAGGGGAGACCGTATTTCCCCTAGACAACTCTTAGTCCAGCGAGCCGACAAAGGCAATACGGATCGACCGGCGCCGCCATCGAATGCTCCGGGGCGCGCGGTGACGGGGAGGTGGTCATCCCCTCGCGCTGTGCATCTGCGCGGAGAGACGGATCATCGCAGTGGCGATGTCGCGCCACTGCGCAAGCCAGCTGCGCGGAAAGCGGAAGGTCAGGTCGGCGCCGTCGATGCGCCGCTCACTGAGGCACATGCCGGGCGTCGAGGTATCGCGCGTGCAGCGCGCGGTCAGCTGCGGCTCGCTCGCCGTGAACAGCTCCTCGCCGCCATAGGGCGTGCCGTCGCGGAACGCGCGCGCGGTCAGGCCGTCGTCGGTGTTTGCGCGCTCGTCGAGATAGCGCGGATAGATCGTGCGCAGGCGCATGTCCGGCGCGAGTGAATCGTGGTGCGCCGCGATCGACACGAAGATCCTGTCGATCGGCTGCACCTTGTCCTCGACCGTATCGGCGCTGTAGTGCTTCGGCGCGGCAGGCGCCTCAAGCGACGGATAGAGGAAGCTCAAATCGACGCGCTCCTGCGGTCCGGAGTGGCGCTGGATTTTCATGCGCACGGCCATGGTCGGCACGTTGAACAGCGTGCCGCCGACGCTCACCGGCAGCCGCGACGGATCGCTCGGCGGAATGGTCGTGTAGGTCGGCCACAGCAGATAGGCGACGAGCGCGACAGCGCCGGCCGCGATCACCGCCGAGGCGATGATCGGAACGAGATGCGCGCGCGGGTTACGGCGGGTGTCGCGGGCGAGATGCTGGGCGGTCGAGAGAAGCGTCATGAGCAGGGCATAGATCAGGTCGGGAGGGGCCGAATCATCTGCCGAATATGCCACGTGGCGGGGAATTTCCGTACGATTCCAATGGAATCCGGGACCAAATGGCCATGCGCAAACGCTACGCCTGAGGTGTCCGGTTAACCTTTCCTTAAGGATGATGTGGCGGCCGGTTGCCAATTCTGCGAAGCAGGGCGGGTGGCCTGTTGCGTAGCGGAAGTTCCGATGTCGCCCGATACCTTGAATTCCCTGTTCTCGCTCCTGATCGGTTTCGCGCTCGCGGGCGCATTGGCCAGCGGTTACCAGGCGATGGCGGCGCGCCCGGCCGGTTTCGGCCTGCTGCAGGAGGGCGTGGCGCCGAAGACCTTCGCCGCGGTCCCGTTCCTCGTCTTCGCCGCACCGTTCATCATCATGCGCAACACGCTGCGCGGGGCACGCATCGAACGCCGTCGCTTCGAATTCGTGATGATGGCAACCGTCATCTCCGGCTTCTGGAGCCTGATGTCGGGCACCTTCTTCATGATGACGCTGCGCGCTGCGGGCGTGCTGGCCTGATCCCATCATGATCGGCGGCCGATCACGGTCGCGCTTGCTTGAAACCATGTCGGCCGTCGTGCCAAGGTCTCCTGCGATCAGAGCTTCGGTTCTGATTGAATCAGAAACCGAAGCTCTGGATTTTCGTTTCGACGCGTTTTCTTCACGCGAACCGGTGTCCACTTCGCTCGAAAACGCTCCAGGGAGACCTCAATGGCGATCTACGAACTCGATGGGCAGGCGCCCGATCTTCCCGCCGACGGCAGCTACTTCATCGCCGACAATGCCGTTGTGATTGGCAAGGTCCGCCTCAAGTCCGCCGCGAGCGTCTGGTTCGGCGCCGTGCTGCGCGGCGACAATGAGTGGATCGAGATCGGCGAGGGCTCCAACGTCCAGGACAATTCCACCCTGCACGTCGATCCCGGCTTTCCCCTCAGCATCGGCAACAACGTCACCATCGGCCACAATGCGATCGTGCATGGCTGCACGCTGGAAGACGGCGTGCTGATCGGGATGGGATCGATCGTGATGAACGGCGCGCGGATCCGGCGCGGCAGCGTGGTCGGTGCCGGCTCCGTCATCACCGAGGGCAAGGAGTTTCCGGAAAATTCCCTGATCATCGGTGCGCCCGCGCGTGTGGTGCGTACGCTTGACGCGGCGCAGGCCGAAGCGCTGTCGCGGCCGGCGAAGTCCTACGCCATCAGGGGTCCGCAATACAAAGCGGGACTGAAAAAGATCGGCTGAAGCCTCAGCGCTTGCGGCCGCGCTTGCGCGCGGCGTTCGCTGCCGTGGTGCGAGGCTTCGCTGCGTCCTGCGGTCTTGTTGTTTCCTGAAGTCTTGCGCTCTTGCGCAGCGCATCCTTCAGGTCGATCGGAATGCCGTGCTTCTTGAGCAGGTCGGCGAAAGCTTCGTCGGCGAGCTCCTGCAAGGTCGCCATCCGGTCGCGCCCGAGCTGCTTCAGCTTGTCGAAAGTGTCGTCGTCAAACTCGATCAGCTTGCGCAAATTGCATTGCTCCCAAACTGTATTGCTCCAACGCCTGCGGGAACCGGCGCTTTGCGGACCCGTTGACGTCCGCAAGGGAGAATTGCCATGCGCAAATTATCTGTCACCGCCGCGCTCGCGACAATCGCGATTGCGCTGGCGCCCGCGGTTACCGTCGCCCAAGGTACCGGGAGCGGCGCCGGGACCGGCAGCCCCTCGTCAGCCAGCCCGACATCGCCGCAAGCCACGTCACCGCCGGCCGGGACCAATAGCGCCGGGACCGCGCAATCCTCCGGCGGCCCCAACACCGGCAGGGGCGTTACCACCGGCTCGGCAACGACGACCGAGAGCGTCGACAAGGCCATCGCCGACGAGAACGAAAAAGTCGACCGCCGTACGCGAGGCATCTGCCGCGGCTGTTAACCTCTGACGGCCGCGCTTCGATGAACGGGGGTCGCGCAGATGTGAGCGCGACATAGCCGCGCGGTGGAAGCCGCGGTCCTAGATTGGGTTAGCATGCGCAGGACGCGGCGGAGGAGGCTTGAAGAAGAAAGCCTTTCAAAGAAGGAGTAACGGGTGATGTTGCGTAAAACGATGATTGCCTTGCTGGCGACGGCCTCGGTCGGTCTGTTCACCGTCGATGCTGCGTCGGCACGCGGTGGCTTCGGTGGCGGCGGCTTTCATGGTGGTGGCGGCTTCCGCGGCGGCGGCGGTTTTGGCGGCTTCCACGGCGGCGGCGCCGCATTCCGGGCCATGGGCGGGGGCGGTGGCTTCCGCTCGGCTGCGATCGGCGGTGGCTTCCGGTCGGCTGCGATCGGCGGCGGTTGGGCCGGCCGCGGCTGGCACGGCGGAGGCTGGCGTGGTGGCGGCTGGAACGGCGGCTTCTATCGGCGCGGCTGGGGCGGCTGGGGCTATCCGCTCGCGGCTGCTGCGGTCGGCGTCGGGCTGGGCTACGGCGCTTACGATTACTATGACGGCTATTACGGCAATCCATACTACGCCGGCTACGGCTATGACGATGGCTACGGCTACGGTTACGGCGGCTGTTACGTCGTGCGCCGCGGCGTGATGACACCGTATGGCTGGCGCGTTCGGCCGGTGCAGGTTTGCAATTGAGCCATTCGCTCACGCATGGCCGGTCCATTCGGTCGCCATGCTGATGGTCTTGCAATGATCGGCGCGGCCGGCGTTTCGACGCCCGGCCGCCGCGTTGGGTCGCGCACTGGTATGCAGCTTGCACCGCCTTGCAGCAGTCCGTGCGTGACCGCGTCGCAAAAACAAATGGCCCGGCTGCGATTGAAGCCGGGCCCAGAGGACATCAGAGATGCTGACCATTCCTGACCTGACATTGCTGCTCATGGTGGTTGTTGCGAGCCTTGCCGTTGCGCTGATCTACATGCTCCGCGAGCTCGAGCCGAAGCTTGCGCGGCTGCGATTGCGAGGCGGTCGCGCCTTGCGCGATCGCACCGAATAGGCGGCAATGCCGTTCGCCGCGGCTTTGGCCGCGGTGATGCTGCGCATCCGGAGTCGTTAGCCGAGCACGCCGTGTTTCTTCAGCCGGTCTGCATGTTTCGCGCGGCGAGGGCCGCCTTCGGGATCTCGAGCCGGAGCTTTCCTGATGAGCGGTCCCGAATGGGATTCAAGGGCCCAAAAAACAAGGCCGTCGACGTAGTATACCGTCAACGACCTTGCCAGCCCCGGATATTGAAATCGGCTCACGCCATCCGGTCATTCGAAGATGACTCGGATTCGAAGGCCGATATGTGAACCAGTTCACAAAGTCCGGATTAATTCACGGTAACGGGCACTCATGATCGGCCGCTGCCGGCGGTCCGCGAGCCCGAACGTTCCCCGTTAGATGATGATCTTGCTCGGGATTTGGCGCATTTTTGTGGCTGGCCACCTCGCCGGGCGCCGGCCTTTCGGAGGCGTCAACCGCGCGACCTGTGGCGCTTCCGGTTGGCGCTACGGGTAGCCTTTGAGCGCTTGCGCGGCGCGGGCTCGGCGGCCGGTTCGTTGGCCTGTGCGCTCGCCAGCGACTGGCGCAAACCCTCGACCTGTTCAGTCAGCGCGGCGACCTGGTCGGAGAGCCTCTTCGCATCGGCCGCCTGCAACGCGAACTGCTTGCGCATGGTCTGCAGCTGGTCCTGCACCTCCTGCAGCTGGTCGATGGATTCCTGCTGGGTCACCTCCATCCCCTTGGTCTTTTCCACCAGGGCCTCGGAGACCTGCGCGGTCCGCGCCTGCAACTGACGCGCGGCGACCATCCGGTCGGTCTCCGGCACGTTGCCGGTGAAGGCGCGCCACAGCGCAATCGAGCCGATCCCGAACAGCACAAGCACCAGCACCACGGCGCCGATCGCGATCGGCTGCACGCCAATCAGGCTGCTGGCTTGTGAATTCCGGGGGGCAAGTTCGACCATGCGACCAACAACCGGACGTCAATTGAAAGGTTCGAAATAGCACAAACCTCGGCGCGGGCAAAACCGGGGGGTGTGTAGACCACTGCGGCAGCAGCGAAATTTGTATCACATGTTAATCTTCGGCCGCGCTCCACGGCCTGCTCGGCGCGAATTCAAGCTCCCGAATTCAGCCTCCGGGCGCGATCAGGCCGACCCTCATGTCCTTTGCCAGATAGACGCAAGCGCCGTCGGCGAGCACCCGGCCGTCGGCGATGCCCAGCACCAGCCGGCCGCGCCTGGCCTGGCGTATGTCGACCTCATAGCGCACCAGCCTGACATCCGGCGTGATGTGCCCCCTGAACTTGACCTCGCCGACCCCGAGCGCGCGGCCCTTGCCGGGCGAGCCCGACCAGCCGAGCCAGAAGCCGATGATCTGCCACATGGCGTCGAGGCCAAGGCATCCGGGCATCACGGGGTCGGCGGCAAAGTGACAGGCGAAGAACCAGTGATCCGGCGCAATCTCGAGTTCGCCGGCGACATGGCCCTTGCCGAATGCGCCGCCGTCCAGGCTGATCTCGGTGATGCGGTCCATCATCAGCATCGGCGGTGCCGGCAGCTGCGCATTGCCCGGGCCGAAATAGCCGCCTTCGCTTGAGCGCAGCAAATCCGGCTTGCTGTAGGACGATTGCGGAGCGTGAAAATCGTGCGGATTGAACAAGATGGCCATCGATGTTCGGGTTCTGGCTGAGGCTTAGCTGCGGCTGCGCCGCGTGGCTCTTGGCCGCGCGGACAGGGGTTTGGCAGGCAAGCCCAACGCGGCGGCCATGAAGGCCCAGATGTCGCCGGTCAGCCTTGCCGGATCAGGCCGTCTTTCGCTCATGAGCGCGCCGATCAGCGCCTGGCGGATGCCGCCGATCATCAGCGCGATGGTGAGGTGAGGGTCGATGCCAGCGGACACGATCCCGTCGCGCTGGGCCGCTTCGAGCATGCGGGCGCCGGCTGCAAGCTGCCGGCCGGTGAAGGCGGTCTCGACATCGAGCACCTCGGGCGCTCGGCTGAGCGGTCCGATCACGAGGGGCGCAAACGGGTGGTCATAGTGAAAAGCGACATAGGCGCCGATCCGCTCCTTCTCGTGGTCCGCCCAGTCCGTGGCGGACAGCTTGGCACCGCCGAATGCCGCCGCATCAAGTTGTTCATAGAAGCCTTCGACCACGGCGGCGATCAGGCCGGCCTTCGATCCGAAGTGGTGGTAGGCGAGCCCGACCGAGACCTGCGCCCGCCTTGCGACGGCCTGCATCTCGAGGTGCCCGTGGCCCTCGATGAGCTCGGCCTGCGCTGCCGAGAGCAGCCGTTCCCGTGTCCCCAGGCTCGTCGCGTCCATCGTGGGTCCATTCGCTGAATTGAATTCAATTCAATATCGCCGATGCTAGGATGTCAAGCCGCCGACGCGGATGGCAAAGCGAGCCGGTGAAGGAATGCGATGGCGTTTGCGATCAAGACCGAGATCCGAAATCCACGGGCGAAGGCGTTCACCTTCACCGCGCAGAAGACCATGTATGGCGGCAAGCACATCGCGGCCGCCGACGTCGTGTTCGTGTTCGCGAGCGAGAACGAGGGCGGCAGCGGCCTGATCGCCCGCGCGATCGTCGCGTCGGCCGAAGCGACACCGCGCAAGATCGGCATCATCAGGCAAACGCCGCGCGTCAGCATCACGGCCAGACGCACCGCATCCGCAGCGCGGCCGCTCGGGCGCGATCAACTCAAGCGCTTCAAGGATTGGGACGACGGCCGGCCCGAGACCGAGCTGAATTTCAAATTCTATCGCCAGGCCACCAACAAGATCGTCGGCATCTCGGACGAGACCGCGGCGTTTCTCGAGCGGTTCTTCTAGGCGTCGATCGACGCCGCTCAAAAAGGTTGCGGCCAGCCTTTGGGGGAAGGCTGGCCGCGCGCGAACCGGTCTGGGACGGGGAGGGGTGGGGATGTGACCGGGTCGCGAACTCGAAAATCCTCAGGTCTGCTCAGCGCGAGCTTGCCGTTGCAACTGCGGGGCGGTTGTCACCGAGCGACACCCACACATTGGGATCGCCCTGCGACTGCCGCTTGACGAAGCGGTAGCCAGTGTCGGTCCAGGCGACGATGCTCTCGTTCTGGTTATCGAGCACGAACTCGCCCTTGTCGGTCTTCACCGTCAGCACCGCGTGGCCTTCGCCCTTCTTGTCGCGGACCACCGTGATCAACAGCGCCTCGCGGGGCCAGCCGGCGTCCATCAGCATCTTGCGCTTCAGGAGCACGTAGTCCTCGCAGTCGCCGTAACCGTCTGATGGCAACGACCATTTCTCGATCACGCCCCAATGATCCATGTCGGTCATCGGCTTGATGGATTCGTTGACCCACTTGTTGACCCGTACGAGGTCCCGCCAAGCGGTCTGCGACAACACGATGTCGCGTGGTTGCGTCGCGCCGCCGCGGCATTCGCCCGGATTGTCGGCACAGAATTCGACCCAGCCGATCGGCGAACGCGCAACGTCACCCAGGCTGGCGTAGACCACGTCGCCGGCCTTGGCCGACACGCACGTCGCAAACAGAATGGCGGTAACCGCCAAACCTTTCCCCTGTCCCCTGAACCCAAACATCGTGGCCCCCGTTCTTCTTGTTGGGACCACGTTTCGCACAAAGCTTTTGCGCCGCCGCTAAGTACGCAAAGTAGATTTGACGCGAATACTGGTAAAAGCTGCGGCGAATTCGAACTGTACTTGAATCGAATTCGCGTAAAATTTGAAACAACTGCAATTGATTCAAATTTTATGCATTAACGCGGCAAGCGCTGCGCCAGCGCGGTTTGTTGCGCCAAACGCTGCGGCCGTTAACCGCCGATTTTCACCGGGCCAAACGCACCGAAGGCGGCCACCGGTGCACCGGTGGCCGCCTTCGCGGGCCAAAAACAGGGTCTTGAGCGCTTTTTCGCTTTACCTCGCGGTAACGCTCTCTTCGAGGGTTTCCGCCGATTGCTCGTGAACGAACTCGAGCGCGAAGCCTTCCTCGAGATTTCGCACCACACGGGACTGCACTCGCCCGAGCATTACGAGCGATTTCAGCGGCGGGCGGTTCTCGGCAGCAATCGCAGCACCAGACAAGGAAAGATCGATGATGCGGCAGGTCATCCGCGTGCCGTCTTCCTGGGTCAGCAGGGCGATCGGGTTGCGCGGCACGATACGGTCGTGGCGCCGATCCTCCGGCAGATTGAGGATGTCGCGGTTGGCGAGCCAGGTCAGCTGCGCGGCGAGCTTGTCGCGCTTGCGCGCGGTGGCGCCGATCGTCATCGCAAAGCCGTTGTCGATGATGCGGGTGATGCGTCCTTCGACCCGGCCGATATGGTCGAGATAGGCGATCACGCGGTCGCCGACATTGCCGATGCCCGGCGCCAGCAAGGCGAGGCCGCCCGGCGACATGTTGATAATCTGGCAGGGAAACTCGCGCCGGTCGGGCAGCATGTAGCGGCCGAGCAGGTGCACCTTGACGCGCTGGAAGCGCCGCCGCTCCTCGGCTACGGGGACGACGGTAGTTTTCTTCTGTGCAAACGACATCACGACAAACCCGGCCACCGTCCATTCGGAGCCCCGACGACCCTACGGCTGATAGGGTTAACGGGGCGTTACGGTTGAGGCGGGGAACCCGCACACGGTGCAAGAGAAACGTGAGTGGAGCCCGCGTGGCCCCCAAGGGGTCAGGGCTGCGCATCGGGTTCGCCGAACCACCGCGACATGGCCTGAGCGGCTTCATCGAGGTGAGGGGCGGTGTCAGCGGCCCATGCGACGAAGCCGTCGGGGCGCACGAGTACGGCACTCAAGCCCAGCCGATCCCGCGCGTCGCTTGCGACATAGCCGATCCGGCCACGCCAGCGATCGGCAAGCGCTTGCAGGGGAGAGCGCGGATCGAAGTCCAGCAGCAGGCCGCGCCCGCTCCTCAGCAGTTCGCCGAGTTTCGTGCCACAGGCGAGCTCGAAGTCGGGAGCGCTGCGGCCCACCAGTGGATGGTTGCCGCCAAGTTCGTAGCGCAGCGAAACGCCCCACACGCGCTCGGCGAAGTAGCTCGCGCCGTCTGACGTCGCGATCAGGTCGCGGATGATGGCTTCGAGCGCGCGCGAACTTCGGCTTGGCCGCATCAGCGCGACCTGGGCGCGCGACCAGTCCAGCACCTGCGCGCCCACCGGATGCCGCTCACGCGAATAGCTGTCGAGCAGATCCGCCGGTGTGTCGCCGCGGATCGTGGCCGCGAGCTTCCAGCCGAGGTTCATTGCGTCGCCAAGCCCGAGATTGAGCCCTTGGCCGCCGAGCGGAGAATGAATGTGCGCGGCATCGCCCGCGAGCAGCACGCGCCCCTTGCGGTAATCCGTCGCCTGACACGCGCGATCCGTCCATGTCGTGGCGAGCCGGAGCGCCGTCAACGTGATGTCCGTGCCGGAGACGCGGCGCAGCACCGCCTGCACATGCTCGCGCGTGATCGGCCGGGTCCGGTGGAAGGCACCGCCGTCGAACTCCACCATCGCGATCGTGCCGGGCCGCGCGTAGGTATACATGCCCGTCGGCGTGTAGTGACGGCCCGTGCGGAGCTGGTCCGGATCCGATATCTCGACCTCGACCGAATAGCCGGTGAACTCGGGATCGGTGCCGACAAATTCAAAGCCGCCGGCCTTGCGCACCGTGCTGCGGCCGCCGTCACAGCCGACCAGCCAGCGTCCGTGGAAAGTCGCGCCCCCGGCGCGAACGGTGACGTCGTCGTCCGACTGATCCAGCGCCTCGACGCCGAGGCCGCGCCTGATCTCGATCCCCATCGCGGTTGCGCGCGCGGCGAGGGCGGTTTCGAGCGCCTCCATATCGACCGCCATGCTGGTGCCTGCCGGGCTCGGCAGGCGAAACGGCCACTTCGACGTGTCGATATCGTCGTGAAAGAACTGGATGCCGGCAAAATGGCCGGCCGGGCGGCGCGGTTGCGTCCAATGCGCGCCATTCGATGCGCTGCTGCCCGAACCATCTCTTGCGTGCTGCCGTGCCGCGATGTCATCCAGCATCCCGCGACGATAGAACGCCTCGATGCTGGGCGCCGAAAGGCCGCGCATGCCGAAGGGCAACCGCTTCAATGGCGAGCATGGCTCCGCGGCCTGCTCCAGCACCAGGACCGAGAGGTTTGCGCGCCGCAGCTCGCAGGCAAGCAGCAGGCCGACCGGGCCGGCACCGGCAATCACGGCATCATGGGGAAGGGGGCGGCTGGTGTGCATGAACTGCTCCTTTGTCGGTGTTCGACCGGAGCGGTTCGTCGGGTTGAGAACCACACGGACGAACATTGGGCGCCTGGATGGCGTCCGGTGTTCGTCGTGGGGATCTCATGCGCGAGGCAGGAGACCAGAGCTTTCGTTTTCGAAAGGAGTTCGTTTCCGAAAGGACTTTCTTTTCGAAAGGACTTGGGCTTACCAAACCAAGTCTGCCTTTTCCGACGCGGCGTATATAGCTGCGTGGCGTTCGATCCGCAACGGAAGATGCGCGGCTGCGGATTACTGGAACAATGCGCTGCCGCGGTGTCGTGGCGCGACCGCGTCGGCGTTGCCCGGTTCGTCGACGCGACGCGAGCCCGGGCGCGGCGCAAGATTGTCCGGCGTCTTGATGTCGCTCGCGAGCCCCGCGGCTTCGAATGCCTTGATCAACCACCAGCCGAGGTCGATCTGACCCGGCAGCAGCCCGAGCTTCGCGGAGCCGGGATAGGCGTGGTGATTGTTGTGCCAGCTCTCGCCCATGCTGATCAGGCCCGCGATGCCGACATTGTAGCCCTGGGCCGCGACGCCTTCGATGATCCAGGTCTGTCCGCCCTTGCGATGCGAGTAATGACCGATCAGCCAGTGACCGGTGACGCAGACGGCGACGCGGACGCAGATGCCCCAGACCAGCCAGCTCCACGAGCCGATCGCGAGGAACAGGATCGCCCAGGGCAATTGCTGCCACATCCAGGTTCGCTCGACGAAGGCGTAGAAGCGGTCATCGGCGAGCCGCCGCTCGAGCCGGAATTCGGGCGGGTGTTTCAGCACCAGCGTGCAGTGCAGCCGCCACCACGCATCGCTCCAGAAGCCGGCGCGGTGGCAGGAGTAGTCGTGGCATGCGGTCTGGCGCTGCGCCCAGTCGCGGAAATCGTGCAGCCGCACCATGCCGTAAGGGCCGGCCATCCCGACCAGCGTGCCGAGATAGACGCAGAGCCGTTCCAGCCACAGCGGACAGTCGAAGCTCGCATGAATCAGGCGGCGGTGCATGCCGACCGAATGCCCGAAGCACAGCGTGATCGCGCTGGTGACGATGAATAACGCGAACGCGCTCCTCGTGAACAGCAACGGCCCAAGGATGATCGCGACCGCGGTCATGCCGCCAAGCCACAGCGACTTCGCCGGCGCCCATCGTACGCGTCCGTCCAGCGGATCGGTGCTGGCGTCCACGAAGATTCGCTCCGAGCCGGGCTGCGGCTTCATTCCGTCACCTGAGGTTGCATCGCAGGTTGCGGTGAAGCCATGGTCGCTGTCAATCGGCCGCCCACGTCCGTCATGTCGCAGCCCGTATCGGCGTCTGCGGCGGCTTCAGCCAGGCGGCGGCGCCGGGCGGATCCAGGGCGTGTGAAAGCGACGCGGTGAGGTTATTCGGCCTCGGCGTCCATTTCCGGTTCGACAGCCGTTTCCGGTTCGACAGCCGCCGCTGGTGGCTCAACAGTCACGGCTTTCAGCACCTTTCGCTTCGCCGCGCGAACCTCGATCTGCAGCGGCGGCTGATAGGACCCGCTTGGCGGCACGAAGACGAAGGCATGATGTCCATCGCCCTTGTTTAGCTTGAGAAGATCGTTGCGGAACTCATCGGCGACGACATCGCCAACGAGATTGCCGTTGAAGTAGATATCGATCGCAACCCTCTTGTCGGGGTGCTGGTTGTACAGGGCCCAGCCGGCAATCCTTTTCTCGTTGACCACGTCGACATGACCGGTGATCTCGCCATACAGACTCTCGATGCCCGCCTCGATCACCTCGAGGTCGCTCTTGTAGATCGATCTCGTCACATCGAAGCTGAAATTCGCCGTATCGACGCATTGGTCGAGCAGGCTCTGCCGATGCTCCTTCATTCGTTGCAGCGTGTCCAGTTCGCCCAACTTGACGTACATGCCGACGATACCTTCGATACCAGGATTCATGGTGTCGTTCCCCGCAATGCTACCAGCCAATTCGCCCTCGGCTGCTTTCACAATCGATGCCTCCTTGCGGAAAATACTCCGCCAGGACTAGAAGCGCCTCGTTCCGCCAAGGTCTGTCATGAAGACCTTCATGACAGGCCTTCATGACATCCCAATCGTCCTGACCTAAAGTCGGCTCGGCCGAACCCGGCCCAACGACAAGGACAGGGAGAGCGAACCGATGGAGCAGATCCGCGTCTGCACGCATGATGGACCTGGAGCCAAGCCGGTAATCCGGACAGTGCCATGGCCGGAAATCGGCAAAAAGGCGGCCTTGATCAAGGTGGGCGCTTGTGGCGTTTGCGGAACCGATCTGCATATCCTGAAGGGACATTGGCCGAAGCCGTTGCCGTGGCCGTTCACGCTCGGCCATGAGCTCGGCGGCGTGATCGTGGAATGCGGCGCGGAGTTCACCGAGGATTTCATGAGCAAGCCGCTGCAGGTGGGATCGAAGGTGATGATCCCGCCCTTGATGCCCTGCGGCCGCTGCTATTACTGCATCCATTATCCCGAGAGCGCCAACAAATGCCTGACGCCGGTCTATTACGGCCGCTATCTCGGCTTCGACAAGGCGCCGCACATGTGGGGCGGCTGGGCTGAATATGTCTATGTCGATCTCGACATGCTGCCCGGCACCAAGATCTACAAATTGCCCGACGACATGTCGCTGCGGCTCGGCGCGCTCTCCGAGCCTCTGACCTCCTGCATCCGCGCCTTCAACCGCGCCACCCGCGCCGGCGGCTTCAGCTGGGGCGACACGGTGGTGATCCAGGGCTCGGGGCCGATCGGTATCCTCGCGGTCGCCGCCGCGCAGGAAATGGGCGCAGGGCGCGTGATCTGCGTCGGCGCGCCGGAGACGCCGCGCCTTGCGCTGGCGCGCAAGTTCGGCGCCGAGGCGACCGTCGATATCGAGCAGCTCAAGACGCCGGAGCAGCGCATCAAGGCGGTGCGCGACATCGTCGGCGGTTTCGGCGCCGACCTCGTCATGGACTGCTCGGGCCATCCGACCGCCGGCCCCGAGGGCATCGAGATGCTGCGCGACGGCGGCACCTATGTCGAGATGGGGCAGTTCACCGATGCCGGCTCGATCAACACCTCGTGGCACCGCATCTGCACCAAGGATCTCAACGTGCTCGGGTCCTGGGGCTTTACCGGCAACGACCTGCCGCTCGGCGTCGACATGCTCTACCGCACGTGGAACAAATATCCCTGGCTCGACATGCAGACGATCTATCCGTTCACCGAAGACGGCGTCGCCCGCGCGGTTGCCGACGCAATGGCGATGAAGACGGTGAAGTCGACTATCGTGCCGTGGCCGGAACTGGTCGGGTGAAGCTGATGGCGGATGCTGCAAATCCTGCTGCAGTGCTCCCAAGGATTTGTAGCCAGGGTGCGGCCGATTGAGCCGTTATATCGCTCGCCGGGACGACGGCCCGGCGCTAACATCGGATCATGCATTCGAACCGTGTGCCGCCGAGCGCGACGTTTGCGTGGGGAAACGTGTCCGAGGACTTCGCGCTGTTCAGAACCCTCAGCGCGGAGCAGCGGCTGATTGCCTTTGGCGCAATGACCCGGCGCGACCTCGTGCGCGGCGAACTGCTGGTCGAGCAGGGCGGTGCCTCAGACGCGCTGTTTCTGGTGCTGCACGGCGCGCTCGCGGTGTACCGGACCAGTCATCCCGAACCGATCGCGGAGCTTCGCGCCGGCGAACTGGTCGGCGAGATCGGCTTCTTTGCCAATATCCCGCGCACGGCCAATGTGATTGCGATCCGCGATACCAGCGTGCTGGTGTTGACGCGCGCCGCCTATACCACGCTGGCGCGAGAAACGCCCGAGATCGTCGAGGCGCTGCTGGCTGCGCTCGCGCGGCGGTTTGCCACCGAGACCGCGCGTCTGTTGCCGCTCCGGGCGTCACCGAAGGCGCGCACCGTCGCGCTGATCTCAGGCGGACGCGAACCGGTGCCTGCCGCCTTTGAGCACAGGTTGCGCGAAGGCCTTGCCGCTGCGGGTGCCGAGATCGTCGACCTCGCGCGGGTCCAGGCGATGTTTCCCGGCCGCGCGCTGGACGCATCCGAAGTCGCCGACTGGCTCAACAGGATCGAGTACGACGCGCCGCTGGTGGCCTATTTCGGTGGTCCTGACGCATCGGATTGGGCGCGGAAAACCATCCGCCAGGCCGACCTTGTCGTGTTCGCCTGCCGTGGCCATGCGCCCACGCCCGATCTGACGGAGATCGAACGCTTCGCCTGCGGAGTGCATCCGGCGTCGACACGGCGCCTCGTCCGGGTTCATGACGTCAGGCGCCACGAGGTCAGCGGCACCGCGGCGTGGCTGGCGCGGCTGCCCTGCTTCATGCATCATCACGTCGCGCTCGAGGACCAGCTCGACATCGACAGCCTGGTTCGCTTCCTGTGCGGTCGCGCCGTCGGATTCGTCGCCGGCGGCGGCGGCAGCCTCGGCACCGCGCATGTCGGCGTCTACAAGGCGTTTCGCGAGCGCGGCGCGACGTTCGACATCTTTGTCGGAACCAGCGTCGGCTCGGCGATGGCGGCGGGCTTTGCCAAGAACTACGACGCCGAGCATCTCGAGCGCGGCACGCATGAGATCTTCGTCTCCAGCCGCAGCTTCCGCCGCCCGACCTGGCCGCGCTACGCCTTGCTGGACCACAAGGCGTTCGATGCCGCGCTCGCCGATCAGTACGGCCACAATTGCCGGATCGAGGACTGCTGGCGGCCGTTCGCGGCGATCGCGACCAATCTGTCGACGCACAGCCTCGAATTGATCCGCACCGGTCTGCTTTGGCAGGCGGTGCGGGCGTCGAGCGCCATCCCCGGTCTGCTGCCGCCGTTCTACACAAGGGACGGCTCGATGCTGGTCGACGGATGCCTCGTCGACAACGTTCCGCTGGCGCAGATGCACCAGATGAAGAGTGGACCGAATCTGGTGGTCCATTTCGGCGACCCGGCCACCGAGATGTTCGACGTCGACTATGCCGCGCTGCCGGGGCGGCTTGAGCTGCTTGCATCGCTGCTGACGCCGTTCCGCAAGAAATTGCTTCCGGCCGCGCCGAGCGCCGTCAACGTGCTGTGGCGAAGCCTCGTTGCGCATCAGCGCTACGATACGCTGCCGACCACGCCGCTCGACATGGTGATGCGTCCGCCGACGCCCGACGGCATCGACGTCACCGATTTCGACCGCCATCAGGAAATTTTCGAATCCTCGTACCGCTGGGCCCGCGAGACCATTGCTGCCTCGGAGGCGGCGCATCACCCGGCCATTGCGGCCATCGTCGCGTCGGCCAATGGAGCGGACAAGGGAGCGGACAAGGCAGCGGACATGGTTGCTGACAAGGGCGCGGATCGCGCGACAGCGACCGCGCCGGTTTCCCAACAGGCCCGTGTCGGTTGAGCGGCTTGCAGGCGCCGGCGAAGTCGACCATCGTGCCGGACCGAATCCGGAGAACACGATGCCTTTCGATCTGATCCTGCGCGGCGGACGGGTGATCGACCCGTCGCAAAAACTCGATGCCGTGACCGATGTCGGCTTTGCCGCGGGCAAGGTCGCTGCGCTCGGCCGCGAGTTGCAAGCCGATCCCGCCACCGAGGTCCGCGACGTCTCGGGGCTGATCGTCTCACCGGGGATCATCGACCTGCACACCCATGTCTATTGGGGCGGCACCTCGCTCGGCATCGACGCCGAGGAATTTTGCCGCAACTCCGGCGTCACCACCTCGGTCGACACCGGCAGCGCCGGCCCCGGCAATTTTGCCGGCTTCCGCAAGCATGTGATCGAGCCGAGCCAGGTCCGTATCCTCGCCTATCTGCACGTTTCGCACGCCGGCATCTTCGGCTTCTCGGATCGCGTGATGGTCGGCGAGAGCGAGGAACTGCGGCTGATGAATCCTATCGACGCGGCGCGGGTCGCCGACGAGAACCGCGACCTGATCGTCGGCATCAAGGTGCGGGTCGGCCTGTTCGCCTCGGGCACCTCGGGGCTGGTGCCGCTCGAGATCGCGCTCGAGGTTGCAGAGCAGGTCGGCATGCCCCTGATGGCGCATATCGACCATCCGCCGCCGAGCTATGAGGAGGTGCTCGCGCGCCTGCGTCCGGGCGACGTGCTGACCCATGCGTTCCGTCCGTTCCCCAACACGCCCGCGACCGCGCAGGGCACGGTGAAGAAGGTGGTGCTGGAGGCGCGCGAGCGCGGCGTGCTGTTCGATATCGGCCACGGCAAGGGCTCGTTCGCCTTCAAGACCGCGCGCGCCATGCTCGCCAACGGCTTCTACCCCGACACCATCTCCTCCGACATCCATCAGCTCTGCATCGACGGCCCGGCATTCGACCAGGTGACGACGATGTCGAAATTCCTCTGCATGGGGATGCCGCTGCCGGACGTGATCGCGGCGTCCACCGTCAATGCCGCGATGGCGTTGCGGCGGCCGGAGCTCGGCAGCCTGAAGCCTGGCAGCGTCGGCGACGCCACGCTGATCTCGGTCAGGGAAGGGCAGTTCGATTATGTCGATGTGGTCGGCGAGCATCTGACGGGCGATCGTAAGATCGCATCCGAAGGCGTCGTGATCGGCGGACGCTGGTGGCATCCGCGTCAGGATTGATGGACGCGCCGCCGAGGGCATCGAGGTGACTGACATGGTCTTCTGGATCGCGGGTGTGGCTGGACTGGCGATTGCCTATCTGCTCGGTTCGACGCCGACGGGGTATCTGGCGGGGAAGCTGCTGAGGGGCATCGATATCCGCCAGCATGGCTCCAAATCCACCGGGGCAACGAACGTGTTGCGAACCCTCGGGAAGTGGCCCGCATTGGCGGTGCTCGTGGTCGACGTGCTGAAAGGCATGGCGGCCATCCTGTTCGCCCGCTGGTTTTATCCCTGGTTGTACACCTTGCCATCCGTCACGCCGCCGGCAGCGCTTGATCTGCAAACGCGCGTGTCGTGGGCTGTTTGTCTGGCCGGACTTGCTGCGTTGTTGGGGCACGGCCGTTCGGTCTGGCTGAATTTCACCGGCGGCAAATCCGCTGCGACCGGGCTCGGCGTGTTGCTGGCGATGTCCTGGCCGGTAGGCCTCGGCGCTGCGGCGGCCTTCGGCGCTGTGGTGGCTGTCTCTCGGATTGTCTCCCTCGGCTCGATGCTGGCGGCATTGACCGCGATCGTCCTCGTCTGCGGCCTGGAGCAACCGATGCCCTATCGCTTGCTGGTGATCGCAGGCGGCATCTACGTGATCGTGCGCCATCGTGCCAACATTCAGCGGCTGCTGGCCGGCACGGAGGCACGGCTCGGGCATTGATAAAAGAAGACGCGTTTGAACCACGGATATGGAATCCCGTTTCAATTCCATCGGAACGGCGCTCTAGTCGGAAGAGGACTTCGTCACTTTCGACGAGCTTGCGGACCTGCTCGACCGTCTTCGCCGGCGTCGCGGCATCGTCGTGGGATATCAGATTGATCCGGCGGCCGTTGATGCCGCCCCGCTTGTTGATCATCCGGAAGTAGGCGGCCTGCACCTTGCCGATGCCAAGGGCCGACGGGCGACGTCGTCCCTTGCCAAATTTCAACTAGATCAGCGAATGCAAAGCCAAGACCGCGGCCTCGCGGCTCTCCACCGGAACAAAGAAGCTTACCGAATGCGATGACAAGACATACTTGTCGGCGATGATTCCGTGACGTTGCAGAATCTGAACCGCCTTGTATGGCAGGTCCGAGGAAATGCCGCCGAAGCAAGTGAGGCTCACCGAACTCAGGGTCTCGCGCTGTTTGCGCAGGTCTTTGCTCCGTTCCAGTGTGCGCAGCAACGCGTCGAGTGTCTCCGAATCGCAGGTCATCATGATGCGGGTTTTTTCGGCGGTGAAAGCCGAGGCGAGGAGTTGCGGCCAAGGCAAGCCATTTTGCTCGAGATGCTGCGCGAACTTCTCAAAGCCTTGATTGAGGTCCGCCGAATCGATCTCCACATGCTCAATGCGTGCCATCGAGTTGACGGCCAGGACTTTTCCGTTCTCCATGTCTGCGACCTCCTTCATCACTTGCGTGCTGTGTCGAGCGCCGCCCCACTTTCTCAGGATCAAAGGCACGTTTTGGCTGTGGGCCAGCTCCACGCTGCGAAAGTGCAGGACTTTGGCGCCCCAGAAGCACATTTCGGATAGCGATGCGAAATCCAGCTGACGCAAGGGTTTTGCGTCCGCGACGATGCGCGGGTCAGCCGAGCAAACTCCGTCGACCTCCTTGATGATCTCGCAGCACTCCGCCTTGAGCGCCGCAGCCATGGCGACCGCGGTGGTATCGCTGCCACCCCGGCCAAGCGTCGTGATTTCCTTGGTCAGCGGGTTCACGCCCTGAAAGCCCGCCAAAACCACGATGCGTCCACGATCGAGTTCTTCGCGCACGCGAATGGGCCGCACGTCCAGAATGCGTGCGGAGGAATGGGACCCGTCGGTCATGACACCGGCCTGACTGCCGGTAAAGCTGATCGCCGGCACGCCGAGATCGGACAGCGCCATGCTCATCAAGGACATGCTGATGCGCTCGCCGGTGGTCAATAGCATATCGAGTTCGCGGCGATTGGGATGCGGGCTGACCTGATAGGCCATCCTGACGAGTTCATCGGTGGTCTTGCCCATCGCTGAAACGATCGCCACGACACGATGACCACGGCCATGCAAATCGGCGACACTGCTCGCGGCCGCGCGGATTTTTGCCGGTGTTTCGAGACAGACGCCGCCGTATTTTTGCACGATGATGGGATTGCTAGGCATTGTTGCCCGCGTCGTGTTGGAAGGCGCAGCTGAACCCGATCAGATCGTTCTCCCCTTCGACGCTTTTGCGGTCTTTGATCGTTTTGCCACGACCCGCACAGCGCCCCGGTCGCGCTTCTTGCGATCCGCTTCCGCGTGCCGAGCTTTCGTCCCGCCGCGGTGAGCGGCGTATTCCTTGCCGTCTATCGGCGCGACATGCGGTGGATCTCGATCGAGATACGGTCGCCCGATTCCAAAATCCGGTCCACGCGCGTCGATCCATTTCCAAAGGGCCTCGGTGGTGACCCAACGCTCCGCCCGCGTCGCGCCTTTGACGCTCACGACATCGACGGCAAGCCCGTGGCCATAGCCGCCACGGAAGCTCCCTCCATGGTATGACTTGTCGGACGCCGCCTTCAGGCCGCTCGCGATCGATTGACGGTAGTCATCGCGGAACGCGCTGGTGATGCCGGGCGCCAACCCGGCCTGCTCCGCCGCGTAAAGCGCGTGAAACAGCTTGAGCTTGAAGCTGCGATCCACCCCTCCAATCACGTAGTCGATCATCGGCATGCCCATTCGCTCCGCCGCCTTCGGATCCTTCCACGTGAAATCGTTGTCGACGCGCCTGGTGAACGTCCTGGTGACAGTCACCGTCTTGCGCTTCTTCTTGACGGTCACTTTCCGCTGCTCTTGTACGCTGATGGTGTCTTGCTTCGGCGTCCGTTCGTAGAGCGCCCACAGGTACCGGTCGATGCAGACATCGACGACGAGGCACTCCTCGAAAATATCCAGGGGTTTCGCAGCCTCCTCGGTGTCGCTCGACACGGGAGGCGGGCTCGCTATCGCCGCCTGCACCGGCGATGTTTCGGCCGGCAGCGTCTGCGACGAATCCGGCAACGCAGCCACGACGATTGGCTTCGGCTCGCTCGAGGTCGCCGTCGCATCAGGGGCCGTCGCTGGCACCGATTCAACCGCCATCGCCGCATCGGCGTTGGCGACAGCGTTAACCATGACGCCTGCCTGCGGGGTGGCCATCGTGTCGGACGCCGGCCCCGTTACGGGTTCCGCAGCCATCGCCGCTTCAGCATTCACTTTGGCGGCGTTGCCGATTGCGGTCTGTCGCGTATCAGCCGGTTCGGCGTTGGCGGCGAGAGATGGTGCGAGGTCCTCGATGGACACTGCGCCGCTGTTCCCGGTGCCGGCAGAGCCGGCAAGCCAGGCAAGGAGCCAACCTGCGAGAATGACAGTCCCGCACAACTCCGGAGTCGCAATTCGCCGCGGGTTCATCACCCCGTAGCCTCCAAAGGCTCGATCCGAGCCCTGTTGCACCGCCCAGCACGCGACGGCATCGATCATTCGGATCAAAATGGAAATGCGCAATGGGCGGAAGCCGTTGGCGCTACGCTTTTCCAGAAAGTGTTGCCCGACCGCAACGCGCGGCCGCGAGCAACCGGCACGGCGCGTGCTGCTGCGTTCGGTGATTTTCACCAGCGATCGAGCTCTGATTTCCGCTCTCGGTCAAAAGCCGCCCATGGCGACCGGACCGGGTGACTTCCGGTTCACCTCGAAGAGCCGACGTTCGCGATCGTCATGCAGACCGCCAGCTATGGGCCAGGTCCGGACATCTTGCCGGGGTTCGGCTACGATCCGAGCGGCGCAAGGGCGTTGCGCAGCGGTGTGCTAGAAATCTGCATCAGTCCGACAAATGGCTGGCTCAACTCCAGGATTAAGAAAAGCGCTGCGGACGCGGAAGTGGCAAACACCAACATTGCAACGATGTTTATCGGGGTAAGGCGCGAGAATAAACTGAAACTCATGAAGATGATTGCCAGCCAGAAAACCAGTATCGCCAGAAAAGGCATGGGAATCGAGGTGTCAGCGTGTTCAAACAGGAGCAGGCGCGTTTGCACCAAGTCAGTGGCTAGCTGTATTGCCCGTTCCTTGAACGAGCGCTGCGCGTCCGTTTTTGGCGAGAGGTTCTGAATCTTTCCATAAGCATCCACCGACAAGGCGGTCCCGCGAAAGGGCGTTCCCTTCGCGGACTCCAAGCTGTCCTCTCGCCAAATCCTCTTAATCAAGGGCTCGACAGCGCCGCGCAGAGTGTCGCGGGCATCGCGGGACTCGGGCCCATATTGCTCAAGGAGATTGTCGAGCAGTATGATGTTGGCGGTCAAATGCCGAACTTGAGTGTTCTGAGCGTCATACGAGCTATTCGCCGAGCCAACCAGCAGACCAAGCACAAGCGCGGCGAGCGTCGTGATGAGCCCGATCCCTAACCGTATGTAATCTTTTGAATCGTCTGCCAGATAATGGCCCGGCAGGGTGTTGCGGAGCAAAGTGCCGAAGAGCGCGGCAGCTATGATGATCGCTAACGCAATCAAGGACACTGCAATTGGGCTCATTGTAGCTAAGCTCCTGGCGCAGCCGCCTCCCGCTTAGTTGACGATGAGCGAGGACCGGCTGTCTTTCCCGATGTTGCAGCCACGGGAACCCTTTAATTGATCCTCTCCACTGGCGGTGGCTCCCAAGACCCATCTAGGATGGAAGGGGCTTTCTCGTCTGGCCAGTACAGTCGCATAAAGAGCAGGAAGTTATCCTCAGCGAATAGCTGGTGTGGATGTAGTCGATCAGGTCACGCAACGGCCGGGCTGCAGGAGCCTTGCGACTTCCGTGAGCGTGCTGACCATGGGCTCGCAGGCCACTGTCGGCTTACGGCTCTGATTCCACAGCGGCGTCTTGGTGATGCGCGCTTGCGCAGATGGAATACGGATCAGGACCGATGTATCGGCTTGATCGTTCAAGCGCAGAGAAACCGTTTTCGTCTGGACTGCGAACGGCTTGGGGGCAGCAAGATGATCTGCCTTGCCGGCGCGATTGACGATGTGACTTGGTTGTTCAGAGCTCGCCTGCCAGCGGTCTCCGAGGTCGTGACCTGAAGCGAATTGCACGGCACCGATCGTCAGTGCGGTCGCGAGAGCGCCTAAAAAAGCTTTGCGAATCTGTGACATGGCCTCGCTCCCCGCCCCACGGCGATCGTTGTTCTTTATGCAGTTCCCCTTTGCCCATCGCTTCCAATGCCATTTTTAACCGTCCGACTGTTTCACCATGCCTTCGTGAAGGCCGGAAAATGGTTTCATCCCGGCGGATTGTGTTTCGTCACCCCCCGAACCGCACTCGGCGGCGGCTATTCCAGAGGTAGCGGCGATCGTCGGCTGAGGTCCGCAACAGGTCAAAAGCAGTCGACGACGATCCGGCACGGCAATTACTGCGTCGCCGTCAGAAGCGGACCTTTATGAGTCCACGCCCTCGTTATCGGCAAGGCTGGGGTGGGGTGCCGCGAATGATGCGCAATCGCAGCCATTGGTTCGCGCCGGAGGGGGAGGCGGATTTCGGAATATTGGAAATGTATTCCTGATTTGCCCGACTTGTCAAGTTGCCCGGTCGAACGCCGGCGGCCGTCGGCTCCTTTGCATGGGGTTGTTTTCGATATTTTGCAGCGCCCGCATGCGGGAGCGGTGAAGCGCCTCGGCGACTGAGACGATGAACCTTCCGACGTGCCTCAGCTGTCCCAACGTTGATCAGCGGCGCGCGTCGCTTGCGCCGCCGATCCTATTCGGTCTTGTCGACGTTCCAGAACACCGGCGGCGCCGGGCCTTCCAGCACGCCGGTGAGCGATTTGCGCCAGGCGCTCGGCAAGCGGAACTGGCCGAGCGGGATATAGATCACCTGCTCGTAAGCTTGCTTTTGAATCTCGACCGCGACCTTCTTCTGCTCCTCGGGCGAGGTGGCGCGCGCATAGGCGTCGCGCATCTGCTCGAGCTTGGCGTCTTCGGGCCAGCCGAACCACGCCCGCTTGCCGTTCGCGGCGATCTGGTTGTTGACGATCGGGTTCATCACCTCGGTCGCGCCGGTGAAGGTGAAGAACAGGTTCCAGCCGCCTTCCTTGGGCGGCTTCTGGCTGGCGCGGCGGCTCACCACGGTCTGCCAGTCCGTCACCTGCGCGTCGACATTGAAGCCGGCCGCGCGCAACAGCTGCGCCGCGACCGTCGGCGGTCCCTTCAGCGTCTGCACGTCGCCGGGGATCATGATCACCACGGGCGTGCCGTCATAGCCCGAGGCGGCGAGCGCCTTCTTCGCCTCGGCCATGCCGTTGCCCTTGATCAGCGTCTCCGCGCCGGCGTCGCTGGCGAGCGGCGTGTCGCAGGCGAAATAGGAGCCGCAGATCTCGTAGTATTTCGCGTTGCCGACGGTGGCGTCGAGCACGTCCTTCTGGTTCATCGCCAGGAATGCGGCGCGGCGGATTTTGGCGTTGTCGAATGGCGGGTGCAGGAAATTCATCCGGCCCTCGATCTGGAAGCCGAACTTGTTCAGCACGGCCACGGTGAGATCGGAATTGGCCTCGAGCACCGGCAGCAGGTCGACCGACGGCTGTTCCAGGAAATCGATCTCGCCGGATTGCAGCGCGTTGATCGCGGTCTGCGCGTCGGGCATCGTGACCCATTCGACGCGATCGACCTTCGCGACCTTGCCGCCCGACAGCCAATCCGGCTTGTCCTTGCGCGGCACGTAGTCGGCGTTGCGCTCATAGACGGCCTTCACGCCCGGCTGGAATTCGGCGCTCACGAACTTGAACGGCCCGCACCCGATCTGCTCGGCGATCTGCTTGCCCGGCGGCGTCTCGGCGAGCCGCTTCGGCATCATGAAGGCGACGTAGGAGGAGGGCTTTGCCAGCGACTCCAGCACGAGGCCATACGGCTCCTTGAGCTTGAGCACGATCATCTTCGGCCCGCTCGCCTCGAGGGAAGCGGTGAATTCGGCCAGCTTCTGCGCCATGCCGTCGACGGCGGTCCAGCGCTTCAGCGAGGCGATGCAGTCCTCCGCGGTGACGGGCGCGCCGTCATGCCATTTCAGGCCGTCGCGCAGCGTGAAGGTGTAGGTGAGCTTGTCGTCCGAGATCGTCCAGTCCGCCATTTGCGGGCGGACCTTGAAGCTTGAATCGATGCCGAGCAGCGTGTCGTAGACCATGTAGCCATGGTCGCGGGTGATGTAGGCGGTGGTGAAACCGGGATCGATGATGCGCAGGTCCGAATGCATCACTGCGGTGATGGTCTTGCCCTTGCCCGCGGCGACGGCGCGCGATGACAGGACGGCCGGCGCCGCAATCGCCGGCGGCACGCCGGCCGCAAGCTTGAGGAGCGTTCTGCGCGAAACTTCGACCATTCGCCGTTTCCCGATCTGTCATTGCGCCGGCATGCTTCACCAATCCGTTGTTGAAAGCAAGCAAGAGCCGCGCCATCGCGCTAGGTCCCGTTGCGAGGTTGCGCAGCCGTGTCCGCTCACTGCTTGAGCACGTCGCCGAGCAGGCGTTGGTTCCGGGCTTCGCCGCTCGGCACGTCCCGACGAGGTTGAGGAGGACTTAACCGGCTGCCGACACTTGTATTGCCTGGGTTAGCCGGGGTTGGACATCTTTCCGGTAGCTTGCTTGACGAGTGTGCGGCGGTCGAACCGCCGCGTCCCTTTGAGAGGCAAGACGCCATGCGCCGCGGTCTGCTCGTTCTTCTCGTGTTCGTCGGCCTGGCGGTGTCCGGTCATGACGTCCGCGCCGCGGAGTTCGGCACGCGATACAGCTACCAGCAGCTGCAGGACCTGACCGAGAAGGGTCCCAAGGGCGAAGCCCTCGCGCTGGGCTATGTGAGCCTCACGCACTCCTTCATCCTGCCCTACAAGATGACGGGCTACTACGCCCTCATGGTCAAGGGCTCCGGCAAAGACCTCAACGGCCGCCCGCTCAACGTTTACCACGAGCTCTCGCAGGAGAAGATCGAGCAGATGCAGCGTGCCGGCACGCTGCCCAATCCGCTTCCCCCTTACCGGCGCACGATCTTCGAATACATGTTCGGCTATGTGTTGTGGTGGTGCATTCCGGCGGCGCTTCTCATCATCGGGATGTTCTCGATGCTTGGGATCGGCTCCGGCAAACGCGGTCAGGCCTGACCGATCTGGTTGGCGGCCTCGTCGCGGCGGGTCGCGAGCGCGCCCCAAGGCACAGGCCGCGCGCCGCCGCCGGCACTGCACAAGTCCGCATCCTGCATAGGAGCCTGCGCTTCCTGCCGCACCTCGCAGGCTGTTCGGACCCCAATCCGCCGTGTAGGCTCGCGATCTGCCGGCCAGCAATCAATAAGGCCACATCCCGCAAATCTTAAGGGAACAAGCAGTCGAGGGAGACCGAAAGAACCGTCATGACCGATATCCGATACGTAGCACCGCGCACGCTTGACGAAGCGATTGGCGCATTTGCTGCCGCCGGGAGTGCCGCCCGCATTATGGCAGGGGGCACCGACTTATTGGTGCAAATGCGCTCCGGCCTGGTGCGGCCGGGACTGATCGTCGACATCAAGAAGATCGGCGAGATGACCGAAATCAGCGAAACCGCCGATGGCGGTTTCCGCGTGGGTGCCGCCGTCTCCGGCATGGAGCTCGCCGAGCATGCGCGCTTCGGCAAGGTGTGGCCCGGCGTGCTCGAGGCCGTGAACCTGATCGGCTCCAAGCAGGTGCAGGGCCGCGCCTCCGCCGGCGGCAATCTCTGCAACGGCTCACCGGCCGGCGACAGCGTGCCGGCGATGATCGCGGCGGGTGCCGTCGTCACCGTGCAGGGTCCGAACGGCCGGCGGGACATGAAGGTTGAAGATGTGCCGGCCGGACCTGGCCGCACCAACCTCAAGCCGGGCGAGATCCTGGTCAGCTTCACATTGCCGCCGCGGCCGAAAGGCTCGAGCGATGCGTATCTGCGGATGATCCCGCGCACCGAGATGGACATCGCGGTGGTCGGCATCGGCGTCAGCCTGACCTTGAAGGACGGCGTCTGTACCGCGGCCCGTGTCGGCCTCGGCGCGGTGGCGCCGACCGCGCTGCTGGTCGCGCCGGCGGCGAAGGCGCTGATCGGCTCGAAGCTCGACGATGCCGCGCTCGAAGCCGCCGCTGCCGCGTGCCGCGCCGCCTGCCGTCCGATCGACGACAAGCGCGGCACCATCGCCTACAGGACCAAAACCGCCGGCGTGCTGCTCAAGCGCACCGCCGCGATCGCCGCCCAGCGCGCGGGAGGACACTAGCACCATGGCGAAACTGCACGTCACCACCTCAGTCAACGGCGAGCCGGTCGAATTCCTGTGCGAGCCGTACGAGACCATGCTCGACGCGCTGCGCGGGCAATTGGGGCTCACCGGCTCCAAGGAAGGCTGCGCGTCCGGCGATTGCGGCGCCTGCTCGATCACGCTCGACGGCCGCCTGGTCTGCTCCTGCCTGATGCTCGCGGCCGAGGCCGAGGGCCACGAGATCAGGACCATCGAGGGCATGGCCAGGGGCGAGAAGCTGCATCCGTTGCAGCAGAAGTTCCTCGAGCATGCCGCGCTTCAGTGCGGCATCTGCACCTCGGGCATGCTGGTCGCCTCCGAGGCGCTGCTCGCCAAAAACTCCAATCCGACCGAAGAGGAAGTCCGCTTCTGGCTCGCCGGCAATCTCTGCCGGTGCACGGGTTACGACAAGATCGTCCGCGCGGTGATGGAGACTGCGGCTGAAATGCGGGAGATGCGCCCATGAACGTCGTCAACAACAAATGGATCGGCCAGCGCACCATCAGGCCCGATGGCGTCGACAAGGTGACCGGCCGCGCGGCGTTTGCCGCCGACACCACCATGCCCGGCATGATCTGGGGCAAGGTGCTGCGCAGCCCGCATCCACACGCCCGCATCAAGTCGATCAACACCGCCAAGGCCGAGGCGCTGCCCGGCGTCAAGGCGGTGGTCACCGCGCGCGACATCGTCGACTTCACGATCGAGAAGGGTGCCGTGATGCTCGGCATCCAGGACATGCGCTGGATGTGCCGCAACGTGATGGCGCGCGACAAGGCGCTGTTCCCCGGCCATCCCGTCGCCGCCGTGGCCGCGACCACGGAGGCGATCGCGGCTGAGGCCTGCAAGCTGATCGAGGTCGACTACGAGGTGCTGCCCTGGGCGATCGAGATCGACGACGCGCTGAAGCTTGATGCGCCGATCCTGCACGAGTTCAACAGATTCGACGGCAAGCCCTCGAACATCATGGGCCGCATCGAATCCAAGAAGGGCGACATCGCGCAGGGCTTCAAGGAGGCCGAAGTCGTCATCGAGCGCTCCTTCACCACGCGCCCGGTGCACCAGGGCTATATCGAGCCGCATGCCTGCCTGATCTCGGTCGCCGCCGACGGCAAGACCACGATCTGGTCGTCGAGCCAGGGCCAGTTCATGGTGCGCGCGATGACCTCGATGCTGACCGGCATCCCGCAGAGCGACATCCGCGCCATCCCCGCCGAGATCGGTGGCGGTTTTGGCGGCAAGACCATCGTCTATCTCGAGCCGCTGGCGACCTTGCTCGCCAGGAAGTCCGGCCGCCCGGTCAAGATGGTGATGACCCGCGAGGAGGTGATGCGCGCGACTGGGCCGACCTCCGGCTCGAAGAGCACGGTGAAGATCGGCGCGAAGAAGGACGGCACCATCGTCGCTGCCCATGGCAGCTTCTATCTGCAGGCCGGCGCCTTCCCGGGCTCGCCGATCCGCGGCGCGGTCGGGTGCAGCTTCGCGCCCTACGACATTCCGCATGTGCTGTCGGAGGGGTTCGACGTCTGCTCCAACCGCTCCAAGGTCGCGGCCTATCGCGCGCCGGGCGCGCCGATCGGCGCCTATGCCGTGGAATGCGTGCTCGATGAGCTCGCCGAAAGCCTCAAGATGGATCCGCTGGCGCTGCGGCTGAAGAACGCGGCGAAGGAAGGCACTAAGGCCGCCCACGGCCCGGTGTTCCCGCGCATCGGCTATATCGAGACGCTGGAAGCCGCCAGGAACCATCCGCATTATGCGGCGCCGCTCGGCAAGCTGCAGGGCAGGGGCGTCGCTAGCGGCTTCTGGTTCAATGCCGGCGGTGAATCCTCCGCGCAGGTCAACATCACCGAGGACGGCAACGTCGTCGTCACGACGGGGCATCCCGATATCGGCGGTTCGCGCGCCGGCATTGCCAATATCTGCGCCGAGCTGCTCGGCATCGATTACAAGCGCGTCTCCGTCATCATCGGCGACACCCAGACCGTCGGCTTCTCCAACCTGACCGGCGGCAGCCGCGTGCTGTTCGCCTCCTCGATGGTGGTGACGCAGGCGGCCGACAAGGTGATCGCCACCTTGCGCGAGCGTGCGGCGAAGATCTGGGAGATCGACCCTGAGGCCGTGAAGTGGGAGAACGGCGCCGCGCATCCGGTGAGCCCGAACGCCGGCCAGTTCGAGCCGTTGACGCTCGCCGATCTCGCCGAGAAGGCGCCGTCGCAGGGCGGCCCGATCGGCGCCAGCGTGCAGCTCAACACCCAGGGCGCCGAGGGCGGCTTCGGCACCCATATCTGCGACGTCGAGGTCGATGTCGATCTCGGCATCGTCCGCGTCATTCGCTACACCGCCGTGCAGGATGTCGGCCGCGCCATCCATCCGAGCTATGTCGAGGGCCAGCTGCAAGGCGGCGTCGCGCAGGGCATCGGCTGGGCGCTGAACGAGGAGTACATCTACAACAAGGACGGCAAGGTCGATAATCCGGGCTTCCTCGATTATCGCATGCCGGTTTGTTCCGACCTGCCGATGCTCGATTGCGCGCTGGTCGAGGTGCCGAACCCGAAGCATCCGCAGGGCGTCAAGGGCGTCGGCGAGGTGCCGCTGGTCCCTGTCATGGCCGCGGTCGCCAACGCCGTTCACAACGCGCTCGGCAAACGCTTCTACAGCTTGCCGATGTCGCCGCCGAAAGTGTCGGAGGTGCTGGACGCACCGACGCAGCAGGCAGCTGAGTAGGGAGCGTAGGGCGGGTTGCGGTTCGCAAGCCGCCCTGCGGTTCTCCAGCGGTTGCCGCGTAGCCCGGATGAGCGAAGCGATATCCGGGGAGCGAGCTTCCCGCATGTCGCGGCGCCCGTCATCGGGCGCACGTTCGTGCGACCCGTTGGCTCATGTGGGCTACACGCCGCATCAGGCTCACCGTGAACGAATGAGGATGACCCACCCCGACGAGCTGTCCGCCTACATGATCTTCGGCCGCAGCGATTGGGCGGCCTTGCGCGCCAGCACGTCGCTGACGCTCTCGGACGCGGATCTCGCGACGTTGCGCGGATTGAACGAGCCGATCAATTCTGCCGAAGTCAGCGACGTGTATCTACCGCTGACGCGCTTGTTGAACCTGCATTTCGCGGCGGCGCGCAACCTCGCACACGTCAAGGCGGAGTTTCTCGGTCGTCCGGCACGCCGTTCGCCCTACATCGTCGCGTTGGCCGGCAGTGTCGGCGTCGGCAAGAGCACCTTTGCCCGCGTGCTGTGTGCGCTGCTGGCCCGCTGGGCCGATCATCCGCGGGTCGAGCTGGTGACGACCGACGGCTTCCTGCATGCCAACGGCGTTCTCGAAGAGCGCGGTCTGATGCGGCGCAAGGGTTTTCCCGAGAGCTATGATCTGCCGCGCATGTTGCGATTTCTGGCGGCGGCGAAGGCGGGCGAACGCGAGCTCGAGCTGCCGGTCTATTCGCACCTGATCGGGGATATCGTGCCGTCGGAACGCCAGGTCATCCAGCAGCCGGACATCCTCGTCTTCGAGGGCCTCAACGTGCTGCTGGCGCGCGGCACGGCGCCGGTGGTGGTGTCGGATTTCTTCGACTTCTCGATCTATCTCGATGCCGACGAGGCCGACATCCAATCCTGGTATGTCGAACGCTTCCTCAGATTGCAGCCGACGGCGTTCCGGAATCCCGCCTCCTATTTCCACCACTACAGGGACCTGCCGCCCGACGATGCGCGTGAGGTCGCGGAGCGGCTGTGGCGTGAGCATCATCGCGCCAATCTCAGGGAGAACATCTTGCCGACGCGGACGCGGGCCGACGTCGTGCTGCGCAAGCGCTCCGATCATTCGATCGGTGAAGTCTGGCTGCGGGAGACGTAGTGCAAAGACGTAGCCCGGATGAGCGAAGCGATATCCGGGGAGCTGGTCCCGCATGTCGCTTCGCTCATGCGGGCTACTGAAAAACCGCGCAGGCAGCAGCGCTCACCTTAGCTCCTTCCCCAACTGCGCAAGCACCGTCTCGCAGGTCATCAAATCCAGATGCCCGCCGCCGGCGTTCTTGAAGAAGGTGATGTCGTCTGCTGACAGCCGACCGGCGACCTTGCCGCCGGCAAGATCGTAGTGATCGCCGAGCACATCACTCTCGGTGATCGCGCCGCTCGCGATCGGCTGCAAAATGTCGCCGACGCCGTCGAAGGCGGATTCGCGGCGGTCGACGAAGATGCGCGAACGCCGCGCCGCCTCGTCGTCGGACTCGCGGGTGTCCGGGGTGAAACCGCCGACCAGATCGAGATGGGTGCCCGGCCTTAAATTGGCGCCCTTGACCAGCGGCTCGCGCGAGCGGGTGCAGGTGGTGATGATGTCGGCCTCGCGTGTCGCGGCGTCGAGATCGGTGACGGCTTCAGCGGCGATGCCGTCGCCTTCCAGCAACGCGGCGAGTTCCTGGGCGCGCTCGACCGTCCGGTTCCAGACCCGCACCCGCTTCAGCTGCGGCCGCACGGTGCGGTGGCCGCGCACCAGCCAGCGCGCCATCTCGCCGGCGCCGACCACCAGTAGCGTCTCGGCATCCGGCCGCGCCAGGTGTTTGGCGCCGAGCGCGGAATCCGCGGCGGTCTTCCAATGGGTGATTTCGGCGGCGTCCATCACCGCGAGCGGACGCCCGTCATTGCCGTCGAACAGCACGCAGACCGCCTGCACCGCCGGCAGCTTGCCGTGGGCGAGGTTGCCCGGAAAGCTGGTGTAGAGCTTGGTCATCATGAAGCGGCCGGCGTCGACGGCGCTGCGCGTCACCAGCTGCTGGCCTTCGTCGTCGCCGAGATAGCTGTCGTGCACCGCGATCTTCGGCCGCCGGTGCGCGGCCTCGATCGCCTCGATCAGGACCGGAAAGCTCAGGACGCGGTTGACCTCGCTGTCGTCGACGATATGCACGTGCTATCTCCTTTGGAGCGCCCCTCGCGCTCTCGCCGGACGTTCCCCAAAACTTGTGCGGACTGGATAGCGCGTGGGGACGGCTAGTCAACCGGACATGCACCATTGGGCGTCCCTTGCTATCCTGCGGACCTGATTCTCTCGCAGGTTTTCGCAAGCCGTGGTTGCATTCATCGTCGCCGTCCTGATCTTCGTCCTGCTCGGCGGCGCCGCGCTTGCGACCATGGCGATCCATGCCCGGCTCGCCGATCATCACCGCAGCGACGAGACCAACACCTCGGTACGCCTGGTCGCGACGCTGTTCGTCACCATGCCGTCGCTGCTGCTGGGACTGATGATGAACAGTGCCGCCAACACCTATGTGGCGGTTGACCGCAATTTGCACGTCTTCGCCACCGACCTCATCCTGCTCGATCGCGGCCTGCGGCCGCTCGGTCCGAGCGCCGACGAGCCGCGCAAGCGGCTGCTCGCCTATGTCGAGCAGGTGCTCAAGGATGTGCCGATCTCACGAGCGAACGAGGTGTCCGAGCGCCTGCTCGACGAGGTCGGCACCAGCCTGCGCGAGCTACGGTTCGACGACGAGCAGAAGGTCGCGCTGTGGAACGACGCCCGCTCGGTCTACCGGCAGGCGGTGCAGCAGCGCTGGACCTTTGTCGAGCAGTCCGACGGCTCGTTTCCGTCGCCGCTGATCTGCATCCTGGTCGGGTGGCTGACGCTGATGTTCGCGACGCTAGGGTTTCGCGCGCCGCGCAACGCGGTGGTGATCTCGACCACTATCGCCGCCGCGGCGCTGATCTCGGCCGCGATCTACCTGATCCTCGAAATGAGCACACCGTTCTCCGGCCCGATCCAGCTCTCCGACCGCCCGCTGGTCCGCGCCGTCGAGGAAATCAAACGGTAGCACATTCGGTGTTGTAGCCCGGATGAGCCAACGGGTCGCGCGAACGCGCGCCCGATGACAGGCTCCGCGATATCCGGGGCGGCTCCCGCATGTCGCTCCGCTCATGCGGGCTACGGGACGGTATCGGCACGCGCCTGCGGCTTTATTCCCCTCGGATTGATCGCCGTCCCGAAAATTCTTCGCGCGCGATCAGCGGAATAGCGCGCGCCCTCCGGCGTCCTTACGCATGCAAGCCATTTGCATTCGAAAAGGAGACATCATGAAGACATCGATCTCGCTCGCGCTCGCCACCGCCATGTCGCTTGCGCTCGCCTCGACCGCCTTTGCCGCGCCGCCGACCAAGACCGGAACCACCGCGAAGGGTTCCGTCCTCACCGACACCAAGGGGATGACGCTCTACACCTTCGACAAGGATTCAGAAGGCAAGTCGGCCTGCAACGGCCCGTGTGCGACGAACTGGCCGGTCTTGAAGGCGGATGCCAGCGACAAGGCCGAAGGCGGCTACACCATCATCTCGCGTGACGACGGCTCCAAGCAGTGGGCCTACAAGGGCAAGCCGCTCTATACCTTCGCCAAGGACCAGAAGGCCGGCGACATCACCGGCGACGGTTTCCTCAACGGCGCCTGGCACCTCGCGCAGCCCTGAGGCTTGCAGGCGGATTGAGCGCAGGGCGGGTTAGCCCAAGCACAACCCGCCGTCTCTCCGCACGCATACATGCGGCGGGTTACGCGGAGCCTGCCATCGGTCCGCCCTCGGGCGGACCCGTTGGCTAACCCGCCATGCGATCCTGCCTGAAGCGACGATCGCGCCTCACGCCCTGCGCTTCAGCGCCATGCCCATGCTGATCCAGCTCACGCCGGCGCAGATCAGATCGACGCTGAGGAAGATGCCGAGCACGTAGAGGCTCGACACCGGCCAGCGCGCCAGGATCATGGCCCCGAGCACGAGCGTGATCAGGCCGGAGATCGCGACCATTCCCCACGGCGCTTCCGAGTTCATGCCGAAGGCGAGGAAGATGCGGACGATGCCCGACACCACCAGCGCGATGCCGAGGAACAGCGTCAGCGTCGCCGCCGCGAGCAGCGGGTTCTCGAAGGTGATGAAGCCCGCCACGACATAGAGCGCGCCGAGCAGCAGCCAGAACAGGAACTTGCCCCAGGTCTTGAACTGGAACGCGTTGATGATCTCGGCGACGCCGGCGACGATCATCATGGCGCCGACGAACAGCACGCTGACGACGGTGGCGAAGAAGACGCTGCCGAAGGCGAGCACGCCGGCGATCAGGTAGATCACGCCGAGGGCGACGATCCAGCCCCACTTGGCGCGGAGGTTGGAAAGCCCGGATCCGAGGCTGTGAGGAGGTGTGGCGGGTGAGCTGGACGCAGTGGACATCGTATCGCTCCCGAATACTTGATGAAACCATGCTACCATAGGTCAAGGCCCGGACAAGGGCGGGTGCGCAGCTGGCACGAAATGCATGCTGGCACCAAAGGCGCCGCGACACGTTGATTCAATTCGTCCGGCGTGTTGCCGCGCAGCATTCGTCGGTTTTGACGATGGCCGGCCCGCATCGGACGATGGACTGTCCGAACCGCAGCGCAAGCGGTCCGGATCGCGCATCCACAGAGGAGGTCGACATGCCCGCCACGCACGACAAGGATCACGTCTACAAAATCCTGGAACTGGTCGGATCATCGGACAAGAGCATCGAGGCGGCGATCGAGAACGCCGTCAGCCGCGCGTCAAAGACGATCCGGGAAATGAAGTGGTTCGAGGTGGTGCAGACGCGGGGCCATATCGAAGACGGCAAGATCCGGCACTACCAGGTGGCGCTGCGGGTCGGCTTTACGCTGGAGTAGGGCGGCCTTAGTTCGTCATTCACCGGTGCGCAATTCGAACGCGAACCTGCGCCCCACTGTGCTGTCATCGCCCGGCTTGACCGGGCGATCCAGTACGCCGCGGCCTCTCGGTTCAAGCACAGCCGTCTCTGGAATACTGGATCACCCGCTTTCGCGGGTGATGACACCGCGCTGTTTGACGTCCTGAATTGCGACGCATCCTCATCGTCGTCCCGGCCGTCGCCGGGACGACGAATGTGGAAAAAGCGGGCAGCCAGCTCCCCGATCACCGTCGCGACAGCGGCGCGGGCGGCGGCGGGGCGGTGGCGCCGGCGGCGAGCGAGCGCTGAACCATCACGGTGTCGGACCAACGGCCATAGCGGTAGGCGACACCGGGCAAATGCCCGACGCGGGCGAAGCCGAAGCGGTCGTGCAGCGCGAGCGAGGCGGCGTTGTCGCTGTCGATGTAGCCGATCATCTGGCGGAAGCCGGCGGCGGCGCAGGTGTCGATCAACTCCTGCAGCAGCCGGCCGCCGACGCGCTGGCCGGTGAAGCGGTGATGCACATAGATCGAATGCTTCACGGTGTAGCGGTACGCCGGACGCTTGCGAAACAGCACGACATAGGCGTAGCCGACCACCTCGCCGTCACAGATCGCGACGAGATGGGGCAGGCGGGTGTTGCGCAGATTCTTGCGGCGGTCGCGCAGATCGTCGGGCTCCGGCGTGCCGCTGTCGTCGACGCTTTCCTCGACGCCGCGGCGGATGTGGTGGCGGTAGATCGACAGCATGGCGTCGACGTCGCTGTCGCGGGAAGGACGGACGGTGATCTTGTGATCATTCTCCATTGTGTTGCGTCCGTTCGCCTATTCGGACACGACATAGGTGTAGAAGCGGACGCGGCCGGAGTCGTCGATCTCCTTGTAGATGCCCTGGACTTCGACCTCGAAGCCCGGGAACGCATTGAAGCTCGCCTCGAACATCTTCAGATAATCGATCATCGGCTTGCTGCGTTCCGACAGCCGCTCGCCGGGCACGATGGTGGCGATGCCGGGCGGGTAGACCACGAAGGGCGTCGCGGCGACGCGGCCGAAGATCTGGTCGATCGGCAGATAGTCGACATCGTTGCGGATGAGATATTGTGCGGCCTGGCGCGGCGACATCGCGATCTCGGGCAGGTGCTCGGGCAGGAATTGCCTGGCCTGCAGCGTGCTGACGCTACCGTCGCGGAAGAAGCGATGCATGTCGCCGCAGAGGTCGCGCAGCCGCACCCCGCTATAGCGCTGCGGGCGGCGGCGGAAGAATTCGGGGATGACGTCCTCGATCAGCGCGTTGTCGTCGTGCAGCTTCTTGAAGGCGACGAGCCCCGACACCAGCGTGCCGGCCTTGCTTGCCTCGACGCCGGGCGTCAGCAGGAACAGCAGGGAGTTGAGGTCGTTCTTCTCGGCGACGATCTGGTTCTCGCGCAGATATTGCGCCACCACCGGCGCGGGGATGCCGTGATCGGCGTAGGCGCCGGTGGCGTGATCGAAGCCCGGCGTCAGCAATGTGAGCTTGTTCGGGTCGGTCATGGCGAAGCCCGCGGTCAGCTCGGGGAAGCCGTGCCAGGTTTCGCCCGGACTGAGCTGCCAGTAGGACGGATTGGTCGCGAGCTGATCGGTCGAGATGGTCTCCCAGGCGACATTGTGCACGCCGTTCTCGCGCGCGACGTCGGGGATCTTCACGCGGTCCGGCACGAACGGCTCGAAGAACCAGCGCCGCTCGGGGCGCGTCTCCTTCTCCTCGAACTCGCGCTTCACGGCGCGGATCTTCTTGCGCAATTCGATGCCGAGCCGGATCGTGTCATCCCACAAGACTTCGCCGGAGCGGCCCTTCATCATCTGCGCGCCGACATCGAGCGAGGCGAAGATCGGATAGAACGGCGAGGTCGAGGCGTGCTGCATGAAGCTTTCGTTGAAGCGGCGGTGCTCGACCCGGCGCTTCTGGCCCTTGATGTGGCGGTCGCGGATGTGGATCTGCGAGGCCTGCGAGAAGCTCGCGAGCTGCTTGTGAGTCGATTGGGTCGCGATGATGCCGGGGGCCTCGGGGCCGAGATCGGACAGTCCCATCGCGAAGCGGCCGGCATAGATCGGGTGGAATTTCATGAAGCCGGCCCAGGCCTCGTCGAACAGGATGTAGTCGCAGAGATGGCCGATCCGCTTGAGGATCATCTCGGCCGAGTGGATGGTGCCGTCATAGGTGCACTGCTCGACCACGGCGACGCGGAACGGACGCTCCTTCTTCCAGGCGTTCTCGTCTTTGACCAGCGGATGCTTGCGGATGTGGTCGCGCAGCGGGCCCTCGTCGAGCAGGTCCCAGCGCATCGGGCCGATCAGGCCCCAGGCGTTGCGCACCGTCGGCACGTAGATCGGGATGCCGCCGCCGATCAAAAGCGCGCCGTGATGCGCGGCCTTGTGGTTGTTGCGGTCGAACAGCACGAGGTCGCCGTCGGTGACCAGCGAGCCGAGCGCGACCTTGTTGGAGGTCGAGGTGCCGTTGAGCACGAAATAGGTCTTTTCGGCGCCGAAGATCCTCGCCGCCTCCTTCTGCGCCCGCAGCGCCGGCCCCTCATGGGTGAGGAGGTCGCCGAGGTCGAGCACGGAATTGTCGAGGTCGTCGCGAAACACCGCCTCGCCGAGATGTTCGACGAACACCCGTCCGATCGGGCTGCGGCTGTAGAACACGCCGCCATTATGGCCCGGGCAGGTCCAGAGCTGGTTGCCTTCCTCGGCGTAGTCGACCAGCGCGCCGAAGAACGGCGTCTTCAAATTCTCGGCATATTGCTTCAGCCTGGAGATCAGGTTCTTGGCGATGAAGGGCGGGGTTTCCTCGGACAGGAACACGTAGCCGTCGATGAAATCGAGCACCTCGACCGGCAGGTCCTCGAACCGCTTGCGGCGGATCAGGAGGATGATCGGGAAGTCGAGGCCGCGCCGGCGCATCAGGTTGATCAGCGCCGCGGTCTTGCCCTCAAGCCCCTTCTTGCCCCAATCGACCACCATGCAGCCGATCGCGGCGTCGGTCTGCACCGCGATCTCGGCATCTTCCAGCTTGCGGGCGCGGACCACCTCGAAGCCGGAGCGCTCGATCTCGGCGATGATCTGGTTGAAGCGGATGCCCTCGAGGTCGTCGGCCTCGAACACCGGCGCAGCGAACAGGAAGTTGAAGCGTTTGAAATAGTCCATGCGTGTCCCCGAACTGGTCCGGCGCTGACGTGTCGGCACAATTCATGACAGGCAGATGACAATGGGGTGGATCGAGGATCGAATACGTTGTTGGGGACGCAATCCCTCACTGCACGGCGTCAGCCCTTGGATATTCCAGCTGCATGGCGACGAAATCCGCCGTGCCGCGGCCATAGCGTGTCTCGATCCCGGCGAGCGCCCGGTCGAGTGCCTGCGCGGGCGGCGCGGTGCCGACTGCGGGCAGCAGGCCATCTGCGGACCAGGCCGACGCCACAACCTGCGGATAGACGCGCAGGCCGTTGCGGGTGGTCACGACGCCGCCGGTCGCGGCGAAGGTCACGGCGTGCGCGCGGTAGGTGCGCGACCAGCTGTCGGCGACCAGCGCGAGCGAGACCTCGTCGACGCCGGGAGCAAGCGCGAGGCCGAGCTGTTCCCGGTTCCAGAACGCCAGCGTGTTCCGGATCGCGGTCAGCGCGAAAGGACGTGTGAACTTGAAGGCGTTGCTGTCATGCCGCGCGTCCCAGCCGGGCAGGCCGATCTCGCGCGCGACGGCCTCAGCCCTGGTGGGGCCGGCGATCGCCTCGATCAGGGTCAGCGACATCGGCATCGACGCCGAAATCCCGGTCGTCGTCGCGACGCCGTGGTCGACCACGATGCGGCGGTCGGCGACATACCGGATCTCGGGATGCTTGTTGCGCCAGTTCTTCAGGTAAAACCAATGCGTGGTGGCGCGCCTGCCGTCGAGCAGGCCGGTCGAGGCGAGCACCTTGGCGCCGGCGCAGACGGCGACGATCACGGCGCCTTTCTCCGCCTGCTGCCGGATCCATTGCATGACTGTGGGATCGTCGTCGCGGCTCATCGCCGGCACGATGACGTAGTCGGCGCCGTCGGGATGTGCGGCATCGAATGCGGCGATGGTCGCATCAGGCTCGACCTTCAGCACCGGGAACAGCGCGACCGGACCGGGGCCCGTCGCCAGCGTAATGACATCGGCAACATCGGCGCGCTTGAGGATGCCGTAGGGCATCAGATAGTCGGTGGTCTCGGTCATGTCGTTGATGCCGAGGATCGCGACCAGCGGTCGCGCCCGCTTCGGCGGCTTCAGCGCCGCGAGCGTTGCATCCTGCTCGGCCTTGGCGATCGGAGGCGGAACCCGGAACGCCGATGCGGCGGGCAGGGTGAAGAGCCAGATGCCGCCAATGATTGGAACCAGCGCGGCAACGGCGATGCCGCTCCACGCGAGAAGCCGCCAGGTCATGATGATCGATCTCAACGTATCCGCGTGGGTCGCCCGGCACGCAAGCTACTCGCCGGTCACGCCGACCAAAACGGCGAAATTCCCGCAAAAACGGACACGCCAACAACGCGGCTCAAACGCGTAGCCCGGATGAGCGACAGCGACATCCGGGGCCGGCCCTTCCCCGCATGTCGCTCCGCTCACGCGGGCTACGCGACGCGCTCAGTAGACGAGGTTCGTACCCGGCGGCTTTTCCAGTGCCGCCGCTAGCGTCCGATACTCCTCGCAGTCGGTGCCACAGATCTCGGCGATCCGCTGCAGATGATACTGCGCCTGGTCGCGGTTTCCCTGTTCGATCTGCCACAGGCCGTAGTAGTTCCACGTCAGCACGTGGTTCGGATCGGACTTGAGCGCACGTTCGTACCAGACCTGCGATTGCTTGTAGTCGCCGAGCTTGCGATAGGAATAGCCGATCAGGTTCGCGACGTTCGGATGATCATCGCGGCCGAGTGCGTGCAACTGATCGATCGCGGCGGCGTAGTCGTTGCGTTCGTAGATTGTCGCATAGGCCGCGCGATAGCCGTCGCGAAATGCCGGGTCTTCGAAGCCGGACTGCTTGACGGGTTTCTTGACCTTGTGCGTGGTCTTTCTGTCCTTCTGCTGGGGATAGGACGGTGCGGGAGTGCCGTAGCTCGATCTGTATGGGTCCTGTCTCTTATACCCATCTCCGAG